>JAYSPO010000817.1:0-5489 GCA_043722015.1 Candidatus Kuenenia sp.
GCCTACGGCTCGCCGTTAAACTAAAAAACTTCTGCACTAATGCTTAAACTTGCGGCGTTGCTGGAGAAGCAGATTTCTGCCGTCGCCTTGCCGATCGAAAAGCTGGAGTTTTCAGAGGACTCCGCGTTGGTTGTGCTGTCTGGACGTGAGGGGCGATTCCAGCTTGACCCGATGAGCGGCGAACTGACGCGGCGTGAAGCAACAACAAATGCAGGCAGCGCGCAGTTGGTGCTGCCTGCAGAACCATCGGAAGGTTCCACTGACGAAACGGAAATCGTCGTCAGCAATAATCTGGCGACCGCAGTTTCATTGTTCTGGATTGATGCCAGTCGAAATCAGCGAGGCTACGGCACGATCGAACCTGGTCAGACTCATCGGCAACACACATTTGGCGGACATGTCTGGTTGTTCAAACACGCGAACGGTGACGAGATTGGCAGCATTCGTGCTGCATCGGGCGGGACGAAGTTGACGCTGGATGATGCGGCGGTCGCCAATGTTCGCAGGAGTGAAGCTCCCAGACGACGTCGGCGACGCGAATCGCCCGAGGTTGTTCCAGCATCAAAGTCACCGGATGGTGTGCGCGAAGCCTTCGTCCGGGAACACAATTTGTGGCTGCGGACTTTGTCAGACAATACCGAAACGCAGCTCACTACAGACGCCGATTTGACCCACACGATGCATCGAGACGCATCCCGCGAGCGCGCGATCGGGATGGAGTACGACAAGCCTGACTATCCGGACACATTGCCCGAGGTCGTGTGGTCTCCGGATTCGCGCACGCTGCTGGCTTTTCAGACGAAGACCGTGGACGAGAAACGCGTCTACTACGTTGAATCGTCGCCTTCCGATCAAGTGCAGCCAAAGCTGCAGTCGTATCCGTATTTGAAACCGGGCGACGCGATTCCGGTCTCAAGGCTGCGGTTGTTTGATGTCGTGAGTGGAAAGGAAATCCCGATTGCGAATGACCTGTGTTCCAATCCCTGGTCGCTCGAATTTCAACGCTGGAGCGACGACGGGGCACGCTTTTGGCTGCTCTACAACGAGCGCGGTCATCAGCGGATGCGGGTGCTGGAAGTCACGACGGCGACGGGCGATGTGCGGGCGATTGTCGATGAATCCAGTGACACTTTTATCCAATATTCATCCGATGGCAAGATGGAACTGAAATGGCTGAAGGACGATAAACTGCTCTGGGCCAGTGAACGAACCGGCTGGAATCACCTGTATCGATACGACACCGCTTCCGGCACACTTCTCAATGCTGTCACGTCCGGTGACTGGAACGTGCGGCGGATTGAACACATTGATGAAGAGTCAGGGCAGGTCTGGTTCTTTGCCGTGGGGCTCAACGCGGGGCAGGATCCGTATCATGAGCATTTTTGTCGAGTCAACCTGGATGGCAGCGGATTTGTCCAGCTCACCGATGGCGACGGGACGCATGCGATTGAATGGTCGCCGGATCGGCGATGGTTGATCGACCGTTATTCCAGAATTGATCTGCCGTCCGTCACGGAACTGCGGGCTGCCGCCGATGGGGCGCTGGTGTGTCGGCTCGAAGAAGCGGATGCGAGTGAGATCATTGCAGCGCGGGGCGGGTTGCCGGAACGATTCGTGGCAAAAGGGCGAGACGGGACCACCGACATCTGGGGAATTATCCATCGTCCCAAAGATTTTGATGCGTCCCGATCGTATGCAGTAATTGAGAACATCTATGCCGGGCCGCACGATCATCATGTTCCGAAAGAGTTTCGTCCTGGATTCGGGCATCAGCATATGATTGCTGATCGTGGCTTCATCGTCGTGCAGATCGACGGGATGGGAACGGCATGGCGTTCCAAGGCGTTTCATGATGTGTGTTTTCGCAATCTCAAAGACGCCGGATTTCCGGATCGAATCGCGTGGATGAAAGCCGCGAAAGAGAAAATCACGCAGATGGATCTGACACACGTCGGCATCTACGGCGGTTCGGCAGGCGGTCAGAATGCGATGGCCGCCTTAGTATGGCACGGTGACTTTTACAAAGTCGCTGTGGCTGACTGCGGCTGTCACGACAACCGGATGGACAAGATCTGGTGGAACGAGCAATGGATGGGCGTCCCGGAAGGAGATGTCTACGCGGACAATTCCAACATGGAACACGCCGGGCAACTGCAGGGACACCTCATGCTGGTCGTCGGCGAACTGGATCGCAACGTCGATCCGGCGACGACGATGCAGGTTGCAAAACGCCTGGTGGATACCGGAAAAGAATTCGACCTCGTCGTGGTCCCCGGTGCCGGTCACGGATCCTGCGAAACCCCATGGGCCTCTCGTCGCCGGCTGAAATTCTTCGAGACGCATCTCAGCAGTCTCAATCACTGAGGCCGCACACTCTGCGGTCGGTGGTTTCTGGCAAACTCCGGCCTCGGAATGTCTGGCGACAGTCTTGTCCCACACACTGAAGCCAACGCTAAGAGTAATTTCCCATCATTCCTCCCAGATCTCCTGCTTGAAAATGCCTATGAAGAATCTTCCACTCACCTTTGCTGCCGCTCTGTTGTCGATTACGTCGTTGTACGCTGCCGACAGACCAAACGTCCTGTTCATTGCTGTCGATGACCTGCGACCTGAACTTGGCTGTTACGGCAACACGATCGTCAAAACACCGAACATTGATCGGATTGCCGCACGCGGAATTGTCTTCAATAAGGCTTACTGTCAGCAGGCGGTCTGCAGTCCATCGCGCACAGCGAACTGCACAACTATCCGGGTGTGCCCAAAGAGAACCCGATCCCTGCCGACTTCGCGCGCACACTCCGACACGGCTATTACGCGTGCATCAGCTACACAGACGCACAGATCGGCAAGCTACTGGATGCACTCGACAGTGAAGGTCTCGCGGACAACACCATCATAGTGCTCTGGGGCGATCACGGCTGGCAGCTTGGCGAACACGGCCTGTGGCACAAACATACGAATTTTGAAATGGCGGCTCGATCGCCGCTGCTGATCAGCGTGCCGAAATCCAAAACGACCGGCAAGACGTGCGAGGCACCTGTCGAATTCGTGGATGTCTATCCGACGCTCGCTGATCTGTGCGGCTTGCCAGTTCCGGCAAAGATCGATGGCACCAGCCTGAAGAACTTCATCGAAGACCCATCTGCCCCGGCGACGGACGTTGCCATCAGCCAATACCCGAGGAAAGACACAGCCACCGGCACAGAACTTATGGGTTACAGCATCCGCGACAGCCGCTGGCGAGCGACCTTCTGGCGTGACCGGAACGGACCGAAGATTATTGCCACGGAACTGTACGACGAACTCAATGACCCCACGGAAACAGTGAGTGTTGCCAGCAAGCCGGAGCATAAAGCTCTGCTGGAATCGCTGGCGAAGCATCTTCCTCCGGTGGGCTCAGCCGCGATTGAGCGGAAGCCATCGCAAAACAAAAAGCAGAAATCAACTCAGCCTGATACCGCCTCTGCCCCTGGTAACACTGACGACCGTGGTACTCGATTTGACAAACTGGACAAAGACAAGGCCGGAAAGCTCAGCCGTGAAACTTACATCTCCCGTCAGTCGGATGCCGAAGCCGCTGGCGAACGATTCACTAAATGGGACGCCAACGAAGACGGCTTCCTGTCAAGAGAAGAGTTTGTTTCGATGGGCAAGTAGTCGCTTCTGTGAGCGGCACGGTGCTTCGTGAGCGCATGGCGCTGGACGCTTTTTTTCTGTGTTTCTCAGACTTCACCTGCGGTTAGCGGGCTGTTGATTCAGTAATTCTTGCAGGGTGTGTGCAGCGCTGGCGAAACACATCAGTTTCTCACGCTTTCCCCAAATGGTGCGTTGCGCTCCGCTTCACGCACCCTACAATTATACTCTGCCCGGTCGGAAATGAGTTCGGTGAGCGGAGCGGCGTGAGCCCTCCGGTACCGCGTTTTTGTACCGGCAAGCTGACGCATGCCGCCCGCCAATTGTCTCACTCATGACCGCGCGGAGTACAAATCAACCGACCGCTGGCGCCTTTCGGCTTACAACCTCCAGAACAGGGCTTTGAAACATGTTCAGCGATCATGCCAGGCTGCTCCTTGTTGCGTTTGTCATGCTGTCGGTTCCATCATTCGCAGCTGATGGGAAGTCGCCCAACATCGTGTTCATCCTTGCCGATGATCTCGGGATCGGCAACGTGGGCTGCTACGGTTCAGACAACTACAGGACTCCCAACATCGACACGCTTGCCAGCACAGGCACTCGATTCACGCATGCCTTCACCGCCGCGCTGTGTGGTCCTTCTCGAGCCTTGATCATGTCGGGCCGCTATGCATTTCGTAATGGCTCCACCAATCAGGACGCCTGCATCCGAATGAACCCGGCGGAGCTTGTCCTGCCGAAAATGTTCAAGTCCGCAGGCTACACCACTGCAATGATTGGCAAGTACGGCCAGCTTCCTGGTGAGCCTGACGAAATAGGCTTTGATGAATCTCTGAGATTCAACGGCAGCGGTGTTTACTGGAACAAGAAAGCCGGCAAACCGGAGCCGTACCGAGTCAACGGCAAAGATCGCGAACTCGCCGACAAAGAGTACATGCCCGATCTAATGCATGATCAGGCAATCAGTTTCATTCGAAAAAGCCAGGCAAAGCCGTTCTTCCTCTACTACTCCATGGTCCACGTTCACGGCGACATTCAGCCGACGCCGGACAGCGCGCCGGACAGCAAGGATCTGTTCGGCGACAACATTCTGTATATGGACAAACTGGTTGGCAATCTGATTGCGGAACTCGAAACCCTGAAGCTGCGAGATAACACGCTCATCATTTTCATGGGCGATAACGGCACCGGCAAAGGGCAGAATCCGCTTTCCACGATCGATGGACGCAACCTTTCCGGCGTGAAAGGCAGCATGCTCGAATGCGGCGGATTTGTCCCATTCATCGCCAACTGGCCCGGCAAAACTCCGGTCGGAAAAGTCTCTGCGGACCTGATCGATTCCACGGACATCCTCACCACTTTTGCGGAGCTCGCTGATGGAACGCTGCCCAAGAACACCATTTTCGACGGCCACAGCTTCGCCCCTCAACTTCGTGGCGAACCCGGCAAACCCCGTGACTGGGTCTTCAACCAGCTCGCGCGCATGTGGTACGTCCGCGACGATCAATGGAAGCTCAATGAACGCGAAGAACTCTACAACATGACCGGCGCTCCATTCACCGAGACGTTGGTCTCTACCGACAGCGAAGATGCCACCACCAGGGCTGCTCGCACACGCCTTGCTGCGGTTCTTGCAGAACTCAACCCAGCTGCCGGTATCCTCGACACAGGTGACGGCACAGGTCGGCACGCCAACAAGGAAAAGAAAAAGCCCTCAGAAAAGCCATAAGAACAACGATCCGCCGCCGGGCGAAGAAGTATCGTCTGGCCTCAACATTATGGGCAAAAAAATGTTGGGCAAAAAAATGGCTGCTATTTTTCTGCCCATGCATTTTTTTGCCCCGAACGTTTTCGCT
>JAYSPO010000818.1:0-5581 GCA_043722015.1 Candidatus Kuenenia sp.
GCAGATCCGTATGGTCTTTCACGATCTCGATGCTCTTCACACCACAGGTGAGCAGTTCTTCGGAAACCAATTCGGTAATTTCATAGCCGGCATCAACAACAATCTCGCCCGCCCGATCATGCTTATCCGGGAAGACAACATTCTCGACGGAGTACTTGCCTTCCAGATCTTTGGCCACAGTTTTTGCCGTGATCTTGATTGTCTCAGTCGCATAGAACAGACGAATGATCTCAGCATCCGACGAGTATTCCTTCGACATGGCACGCAGCAACGTCACGGCAGAAAACTTGCCGCTCTGATCGATCCGCACGCCAATCGCTTCGCGTTTGCTGACGAGCAATTCGATCCAGCTTCCGCGTTCCGGAATGATGCGGCATGACTGCGTCTTACGGTCGCTGCTGGCCGTCTCTTCGGCCATCACAAAATCCACGCCAGGGGAACGATGCAGCTGGCTGACGACGACACGCTCTGCCCCGTTGATGATAAATTCCCCGCCACCCACCATGATCGGGATGTCGCCGAGATACACCTCTTCTTCAACGGGTTGCTCTTTTACCAGTCGCAACCAGACACGAAACGGCATTCCGTAAGTCAGGCGCAGCTGGCGGCACTCTTCCGGCGTGTACCGAGGCTTCCCCAGTTCATACCGAATGTACTCAAGACGAAACTGCGAATCATAACTTTCAATTGGAAACACTTCGCGCAGAATCGCTTCCAGACCGATGTCCAGTCGATCGCGTGAAGAACGATCGGCCTGCAAGAAACGAGCGTAAGAAGCCGTCTGAATCAAAGTCAGACCGGAAATCTCATACTCGGCGTTAATTTTTCCGAAGTTTCGAACTTCGTCCTGGTCGATAGTACGAACAGACGGAATCGGCATACGGAGCCCTGCCTTCGCTGAAAAGATCGCAAGCCGCGAGTCTGACAAAACTCGCGATCAATAAACCACCCTGACACAACACACCCGATCCAAACCATTGCCGACAGCAAATTCTGAATAAACTTGAATCCAGAATTCGGTTTCGATCACGCCCAATCCATGGCAACTCGCCCACTACGCCGAACGGCGCGCGACGAAAGGCACCTGTCGATTAACTCGACAGCTGCCTGCTTCTCTGAGCCATCCACATCAAATTCAGGAACGTCGGACGCTCGCTGGAAACCAAGTGCCGAGCCTTCATTCACTAACGGATCAGTGCCTCAAGAGACATCGAATCCAAACCACTGGCAATGCCACCGCCGGGGACGATCAACGATCGTCCCGGCCAGTGCCAACGAAAAGCTCTGTCACAGAGTTTGCAACAATCAATTACTTGATGTCGCAGGTACCACCAGCCGCTAAAATTTCGGCTTTCAGTTTCTCTGCATCTTCTTTGGAAACGCCTTCCTTCAAAGACTTTGGAACACCTTCCACCAGGTCTTTCGCTTCCTTCAAACCAAGGCCCGTCATCGCACGGACAACCTTGATCACGGCGATCTTGTTTTCGCCAAACCCAGTCAGCACAACGTTGAATTCCGTCTGCTCTGCGACCGCCTCAGCAGGAGCAGCACCGCCGCCCATCATCATCACTGCACCGCCACCGGCTGGCTCAATACCGTGAACTTCTTTGAGATAATCTACGACCCGTTTGGCTTCCAACAGGGTCAAACCGACAATCTTATCGCCAAGCTCTTTTGTCTTGCTGTCAAATTCAGTGGCTGCTTCTGCAGACATTGACGTTACCTTTCTCTTTCGGAAACACGCTTTTCGTTAACACCAAATTACATCGGCAGAACACCTGGCCGCTGAATCATTCAGGAGTTGCTTCACCAGAACTCGCTGGTTCAGAACTTGTTGGCTCGGAACTTTCTCGCTCAGACAACGTCTTCAACTGGCCAGCCAACTGACCACCTGAACTTTGCAGACAACCCGCCAACTGCCTTCCGGGAGCCAGCATCAACCCTGCAATCTGACCGATTGTTTCGACACGGCCAGCACTCTTGCTGAGACTATCGACAGCAGCGGCATTCAGGGCCTGACCCTCAACGCTGCCACCTTTGATTTCAAGTTTCGGGATTTCTTTCGCGTAAGTCGCTACCGCTTTGGACAACGCTACGATGTCGTCTGCACCCCACAACAGCGTTGACGGCCCAGCCAGAATCGCATCCAGCCCTTCGATGCCCTTTTTCTTCAAGGCGTTCGCCGCAATTGAATTTTTAACCGTTAATGCTTTGATTTGAACTTTGCGAAGTCCCAGCCGCCAGCGATTCGCAGAAATCGCATCCATCTTCGAGCAATCAACGACGATGAAATCCTTCGCATCCCCAATCCGAGACTGGATATCCGAAATCACCATGTCTTTAACGTGACGACCCATTGCTGACAACTCACCACAAAAAACAAACTCAGTGAAACCAAAACCCACAATCCTCGGCCTACACGGCCACCAGAATCGCAGGCATCATTGTTGCCGACACTACCACGCCGCGAACATAAACGCCTTTTGAAGCGCTCGGCTTCAAACTTCGAATAAAGCTCAGCAGCGATTCAATGTTCTCCGTCAACTTGTCTGCATCAAACGACATTCGTCCCACTACACAATGCACGTTGGAACCGTTGTCCACGCGGAATTCGACCTTGCCAGCCTTGTATTCGCGTACTGCGGTGGCCACGTCTTGTGTTACCGTACCGGCACGCGGACTTGGCATCAAACCGCGAGGACCAAGCACTCGACCCAACGGACCAACCACACCCATCATATCAGGAGTCGCGATCGCGACATCAAATTCCAACCAACCGTCCTTAATCTTGTCAGCCAGCTCTTTACCTCCGACAATATCGGCACCGGCTGTCTGAGCGATCTTGACGTTTTCTCCCTGAGCGAACACGATCACACGCTGCGACTTACCAATCCCGTGCGGCAACACAATCGAGCCACGCACAATCTGGTCAGCCTGTCGCGGGTCAACGCCAAGCCGTACGGCGATCTCAACCGTCTGGTCGAATCCGATTCGCTTGATCGCCTTCGGCATTGACTCCTCAAGGCTCTTTAAAGCCTTGACGGCATCTGGCAACCCCAATACACCAAGGCCAGCCGCCTTCTTGGACAGTGCCTTCATTCGTTTCGACTGACCTGCCATTTTTTACACCTGAATCTGTCAACCAGGACCACTTAAGAAACACACATCCGCACACGCCGGGAACTAATCAATCACTTCAATTCCCATGCTACGAGCTGTTCCGGCAATCATTTTGCGAGCCTGCTCCAGCGAGGATGCATTTAAATCTTCATACTTCTGCTTTGCGATCTGCTCCAATTGAGCCGTCGTCACACTGCCGACCTTGGTTCTGAGTGGATTTGCGGAACCCTTTGCTACCCCGGCAACCTTTTTCAGCAGCACAGCCGCCGGAGGGCTCTTCAACACAAACTCAAACGTGCGATCATTGTAGACTGTGATGACGCAGGGAATCGTAATGCCCATCATATCACGAGTTCGCTCGTTGAACTGCTGCACGAACTGCCCGATGTTCACGCCATGCGGACCAAGGGCGGTACCAACTGGCGGGGCTGGAGTTGCCTGACCACCTGTCACCTGCACTTTAATCTGCGCCGTAACCGCACGCTTCTTACCCATGACCGATCAACCCAGCTCGCTAAACAAAACTAAAACAAATCACCACAACAAAATGCCATGATCAGATCGACTCAACCTGCCAATGATCCAGCTCAACCGGCGTTGATCGCCCGAAAATCTCGATCAGCACCGACACTTTGCCGTTGTGCTCGTCAACACCCTCGACGGTTCCTTCGAAATTCTCGAAAGTCCCCTCACGAATCTTCACCACGTCACCGGACGAAAACTGAATTCGCACTTTTGGCGCCGCAGTCGCCTGCTGCTCAGCACGACCGAGCATCCGATCCACCTCATGCTGTTCCATCGGCATCGGCTTACCAGCCGCACCCGCGAAGTCACCCACGCCACCAGTATCCCGAACCAGATACCAAGTATCATCATTCAGGATCATATGAATCATGATATAACCAGGAAACAACTTCCGATCATGCTCCTTTGGTGCCCCACCTCGAGTATCAACAACCTTCTCAGAAGGAATCACAATCTCGCCAAAGAATTCTTCCAAACCCTCCAGCTTCACTTTTTTCAAGAGAGCTTCGCGAATTGTTCGCTCACGGTTTGTCTGTACCTTGAGCACGAACCAGAGCATGTCGCCGGCCGCAGAATTGGTACTGACTGCGTCTTTGGCCATGAAGACAAACTCCTGCAACAATCCTGGCAAAAAATTCGAAACCGCGTATGCTGATCACTGAAAGGGCAAATTGCAACCGCTGAGGCAAACCGTTTGAAAAGTTGCCGACAAACAGCAAATCAACTCTTTGTGTCGTATTCCGTAAATCCGATGAAGCTGAACAACCAAGTCCAAAGCAAATCGATCAAGAACAGAAACAATCCGAGAAAAAACATGGTACACAGCACCACCACGGTTGCCTGCAGGACTTCCTGCCGGCCTGGCCAGGTCACCTTCTCGAGTTCCGATTCTACGGAAACAAGAAAATCTGCAAACCGAGGATAATTCACAACTCGAAAAGCCACCCAGCAACAGACCAGCCACAAGGCTGCCGGAACACCAACCTGGATACTCTTCGCATACGCCATCAGCGGACCGTTCGAGAGCGTAATGCACCCGAACGCGGCCACGACAACAATGGCGAAAAACGTAAACTGGCGAACCATCCGCCCCTGATTTGACTTGTGTATGCCAAATCGGAACATTTCTGGAAGCAGTGAGGCACCCGCACTCTTGCTCGACATCTGACACTCAACAAAAAACTGAACCACAGAAAAACCCACAGACGACAACCAATGACCGTCAACACCAAAGCACGGGCGGAGGGAGTCGAACCCCCAACCGCCGGATTTGGAATCCGGTGCTCTGCCAATTGAGCTACACCCGTTCAACCCGAGACGACCATGTCGCCCTATTTCTTGCGCGATTCTTTATGAAGCGTATGCTTTCGAAGTTTTGGGCAATACTTCATCAGCTCTAACCGCTCCGTTCCGCGAGTCTCCTTGATCACGCGGTAGTTCCGCTGTCCGGACTCCGTGCATTCAAGCCACACATACTCACGCATGACACCAAACCTTCTTACCAGAAACCTGAAACCACTCACGAACCAACGCGGCTCAAAAAGCAAAAACTGCCTGCCGACACAACCGCCGGCAGGCAGCCAGAATTCATCAAGACCGAAGATTACTTCAGAATCTTGGTCACAACACCGGAACCAACCGTCTTACCGCCTTCGCGGATAGCGAAACGGCTCTGCTCTTCCATCGCGATCGGCTTACCAAGTTCCACTTCAACTTTGACGTTGTCACCAGGCATACACATTTCGGCACCACCCAGCAACTTGGTCGATCCAGTCACATCAGTTGTGCGAAAGTAGAACTGCGGACGATAACCTGTGAAGAACGGCGTATGACGACCACCTTCCTCTTTGCTCAGCACATAAACTTCTGCTTCGAAGACCGTGTGCGGCTTAATCGAATTATTCGCCGCCAGCACCTGGCCGCGCTGAATGTCTTC
>JAYSPO010000819.1:0-4546 GCA_043722015.1 Candidatus Kuenenia sp.
GTAAAAGTATTCATGCGCTAAGCCTGGCAGTTTAGGCAGGAAGCGCAAGTCTAAGCCCTGTTTATCTTTAAGGTTGCGGAAAATAAGTTTAACCGCGTGGGCTACGCCTCGCGATTGGCACCTCAACGCGGCCCGATGGGCACGCGGGTAAACGAAGGAACTGCTTCACGGGTGCTTAGGTCATAGTTGTATTCCGCAGATAATTTTCAAGTTTGAGCCAGTCGCGCCGTTACGGCGTGGCTGGTTTTTTCCTTCTGTCAGTCTTGAGATGATGAAAGATCGTAAGATGTCTCCGACATTGCATAAAGCAATTTTACTTGTTTTGTTGACAAGCATTGGGTGCGGCGGTGGGGGAAGTACCGTTCCGTTTGAAGATAATTCGCAGGATGCTGATAAGTACGCGCAGAGCGTCAAGCAGACGGTCTCGGATTTAGTCACTGTTGCCATGACTTCTTCCGAACCGGCAGATGAAACGTCCACACTGGTAAACCTGCTTGAGAGTCCAGACAATCGTCCATCGGGTCCACATGAGGCAATTTACCTTGAACTTCTGGCTGCTGCGCAGAAAATCACACTGGACTGTAATGTTGCCGAGGGGCGGCCGGAAGGACTCGAGCAGAGTCTGACGGAATTGAAAGCGATCGCCGACAAGCTTCCTGGGACTGTCGCAGAAAGCGTGCCGGAAAGCGCACAGGGCGGCAGTATGCCTGAGCAGGACTGAAGCGGTCCGATGGCGAGAAGAGCCTATGTAGGATGGACATTCATGTCCGTCGCGGGGCCATGAAACGCTGTCGAAGCGAAGGTTTTGCAGTCGCAGTCGTTGGACGATGCCACGGCGAATGGTGAATATCTCGGACATGAATGTCCAAGCTACAGGCTACTGACAATAGCCGCTTGCGATCTCTGAGAATTGCTGCAGTTGATCGACCTTCCAGTCGGCACTTTGCTGCAATTCTCGTTGCAGGAGATCTCCGACAACCACCGCCGATTCCATCGCCGCGCGTGCGTCGAGAAACAAGGCTCGGGTTCGGCGCGCCAGCACGTCTTCGATGGTTCGGGCCATCTCATGTCTCGCCGCCCAGATCACTTCCGCCGCCCGGTACGGCAATTGTGGATGCAGTGTCTTCGCCAGTTCGGGGACTTCGCGAATCAGCGATTCGATTTTCTCCGCATCGCTGCCGTAGATGTTCCAGAATTGGGCACCGGAAGAGTCGGAGATCGAGGGACACCCATGGAGCTTCAGCGATGCCGTGTGTGACTGTTTGCGGGGAAGTCCGGCGACGACTTCTGCCTTGTCGATGAGTTCCTCACCCATGTGACGATAGGTGGTCCACTTTCCGCCAATCACGGTGATCAATCCGCTGGAGGATGTGAAGATCTCATGTTCTCGTGACAGCTTCGCCGTGGCATGGGAACCAGATCTCGCGCCGACCAAAGGACGCAGACCAGCGAAACGGGAACGAATATCTGATTCGGTCGGACATCGTCGCAAATAGCGTCCGGCATGTTCCAGCAGATACTCAATTTCTGCAGGCAGCGGTCGAGGCTCGCGGGTCACGCTTTTGACAGACACATCCGTCGTACCCAGCAACACTTTACCATGCCACGGAATCGCAAACAGGACTCGGCCGTCATCGGTCTCCGGAATCATCAGCGCCGTCGATCCCGGCAGGAATGATGCATCGACAACAAGGTGCGATCCCTGACTCAGTACGACTTTTGGATGATCATCTGCCAAAGACGATGGCTGCAAATTCGCGTCCATGCTCAGGATATCTTCGGCGAAGACACCCGTTGCATTCAACACAGCTCGTCCGCGGAGCTCAAGTTCGTTTCCCGATTCCGCATCGCGCACGATCACCCCGGTGACGCGTTGCTGATTTCTGACAAGTCGCACGACCGACATGTAATTTGCAACCACAGCGCCCAGATCGACGGCCGTTGCCGCAAGTGTGATCGCAAGTCGCGCATCGTCGAATTGTCCATCGGAGTACAGCACTCCTCCGCGCACACCGTCGTCTCGCAGTGTGGTCAAGCGGTCGCAGGTTTCGCTGCGCGACAATCGTCGGGCACGTCCCGAAATCCATTGCCCCGCCAGGACGTCGTACGCCCTCAGCCCGGCGTAATAGATTGTCCGCGCACCCCGGCGATACGTGGGCAAAACGAAATCCAGCGAATGGACGACATGCGGTGCGCTCTGCAGCAGGCGTTCACGTTCACGCAGCGACTGCCGCACCATGCCGATACGCCCCTGCCGCAGGTAACGCACGCCGCCGTGAATCAGTTTGGTCGATCGACTTGACGTGCCTTTGGCGAAATCTTCGGCCTCGACGAGCACCGTGCGGTGTCCCCGCGCCGCTGCTTCAACCGCCGCTCCAAGTCCGGTCGCGCCGCCTCCGATGACGATCACATCCCACAGGATACTGCGATCTTCCATCGCAGCCAGCATCTCGCTGCGTTTCATATTTACTCACTAATCCTGTAGAGTCGAATTCAGATGGCCAATGGAAAACAATCGTCACGACGGCATACGAATTGCAACTTCAAAAATGATTGCGTTTTTCGCGTGAAATCGCACGTCAGCCGTGTTTCCGTGTTTGTTGTAGACGCTTTCACAAGACTTTGCAGCGCTCATGGGTGCACACTTGTGCGGATTGTCGCGCTTTGATTTATGCTTCGTACAGGGATCTGTGAGATGTTGCGTTGTCGCCGGAGCCGTGAGACATCGGGTTGATCCAGGGTAGAGTCCGAATTCTCACGAATTCGCCTACAATCGATCGTGGCTGCGTACGGAATTAGCAGTGGGCATGAGTTATACCGCACGCGGTTGGCATTTGCTTGTTTAACCGCGTGCCCAGCGGGCCGCGATTGTACTATTTGTAATTTCGTAATTGAGATTTGAGATTTGAGATTTGAGATTTGAGATTTGAGATTTGAGATTTGAAATACGAAATACGAAATACGAAATACGAAATACGAAATACGAAATACGGGGCGTTGCCCACGCGGTTAAACGAATGTGCCATCTTCAACCGAGCGCGGTATAAGAACTACGGACAAAGAGAACGTCAGTCACAAGGAAATCGCTTGAGAGATCGTATCACGAAATCAGTGTCCGCCGATGAAGCGGTGTGCGGTTTGCGGAATGGAATGAACATTTTCATTCACGGTGCGGCTGCCACCCCGACGCCGTTGCTGGAAGCAATGTGTCGTCGCGCAGATCTGGAAGGAATTCGACTTTATCATATGCACACCGAGGGACCTGCGCCGTTCCTTGAACCAGCATGCCGGGATCGTTTCACATCCATCTCCTTATTTACTGGTCAACCCGCGCGACGTGCGGTTCAGGACGGATTCGCCGACTTTATTCCGGTATTCCTGTCCGACATTCCATCATTGTTTCGTGACGGGCACATCCGTCTGGATGCGGCCCTGCTGCAGGTTTCACCACCAGATCGTCATGGGTTCTGTTCGTTGGGAGTGTCCGTCGATGCCGCGCGATCTGCCGCCGATAGTGCTCCACTGCTGATCGCCGAGATCAATCATCAGATGCCTCGCACACATGGGCACAGCATGGTGCCCTTCAGTGCATTCTCCGCCTGCATCGAAACAGATCGGCCTCTTTACGAACATCATGCCGTTCCCGAGACTCCGGTGGAAGCGGCGATCGGCGAGCAGATTGCACAATTGATTGAGGACGGATCGACGCTGCAGACGGGCATCGGTGCAATTCCCGCTGCTGTGCTTTCGAGACTTGGAAACAAGAGCGATCTGGGCGTCCATACGGAGATGTTTTCCGATGGAGTTGTGGATCTGGTGCATGCGGGTGTGATCACAAACCGCCGAAAGCAGATTTATCCCGGCCAGATTGTCACGAGCTTCGTCATTGGAAGTCGTCGGTTGTTTGACTTCGTGGATGACAATCCGCAGGTGGCCTTTCTCCCGTGTGACATTACCAACAACACCAATCTTCTGCGAAAGATCGATCGACTGGTTGCGGTCAATTCGGCTCTGCAAATTGATCTGACCGGTCAGGTGTGTGCCGATTCCCTTGGGCATCGGATTTATTCCGGCATCGGTGGTCAGATGGACTTCATGCGCGGCGCGGCGATTTCTCAGAGAGGCCTGCCGATTATCGCGTTAGCATCCACAGCAGGCGGCGGAAAATTCTCCAGGATCGTCGGAGAGTTGACGCCGGGATCGGGCGTTGTCACAACACGAGGTCATGTGCATTGGATTGTGACGGAATACGGGACTGTCAATCTGCACGGCTTGTCGCTTCGTCAACGCGGCGAACAATTGATTTCCATTGCTCATCCGGATTTTCGCGGCGAACTGCGAAAACAGTTTTCAAATATCCGACATTATTCTTTGGGATGACACCGATGAATACTGCTCCGCCCGACTTGTTGAAACTACTCGCGGCAACGCGATTTGTGGAAGGCATATCGACCGATCATCTGCAGGGTCTCTGCCGTGCATCGCGCCTCCTCAAATTGCCAGCCGGGGCGAAACTGTTTCAGGAAGGTTCCATCGAAGACGAGGT
>JAYSPO010000820.1:0-2411 GCA_043722015.1 Candidatus Kuenenia sp.
CGTGCGGTGAGAAATATCACCGGAAATCTCAGGCGAAGTAGGGGAGTAGAAGCTTTCGATCTCGGCGATCATTTCTTCGACCGAGCGAGCTTCGCCTTCAGAGACGATCACCCGCCCACAGCGAACCGAAAATGCGTGCGGTTCCAGGAAGAGATTGTCCCGCACTCGGATCGTCGTCAGCTCCACCCAACACGCGAGCCGCTCGCGAAGTTTCTCGAAGACTTCGACGCTGCTTTTTTGCAGGGCGAAAGAAAGTCCGATGCCGACCACGAGTTCGATTTTGTGTGGGCAACGAACGGACGCGACGGAGAAAATCGACGACGTGTCGAGCGTCATCTCAGCGAAGTTCTGCCAACCGACGGTGACATCAATCAGGCGAACTGCCCGACGATCGACGTCCGTCAGTGTGCCTTCAACAATCGACAACGCCGTTTCAATCCGAACGTCGTGACCGATGTAGAGTCGCAGGTGATATGGATTGAGCATCGGTACTTTTTTACTGGTTCAATGGTGGATACGAAATCTGATCCTCGATCACAAAAGCGAGAGAGAATCCACCGTCGCACGTGAGCGAATCTATCCTAACCTTGAGGCCGGAGTGGGGGAGTGCCGCATCATATTCTGTATACACTTTCACTGATTCTACCGGGCTGCCCCTCAATAATTTACGTGAACGCACGCTGAACGGTCATGATTCCCATTCGAAACGAAAAGCGATCAGGGACGATTATCTCGTTTTCATGTCCGCAGCGGTGGAGTCATAATCCGCGTTCAGCCGGTTCAAAACCTGCGTGACGTATGATCGGCAGGCAGTTGAAATTCCAGTGGCGCCGCGACCTGTGGTACGATCGCCATTGAACGTGCAGAGTGTTTCAAATGCCAACTTCGGCCCGCTCATTGCCTATCTTGTGCCAGGAGCAACCGCTCTGTGGGGGATCAGCCGATTCTCAGCGCCGTTGCGATCCTGGTTTGCTTTCACGGCAGTGGACGCGCCCACAATCAGTGGATTCCTGTATCTCACGGTGGCTTCACTTGCCGTCGGAATGACGGTCACAGCAATTCGGTGGGCGTCCGTCGATCTTCTTCACGCGAAGACCGGACTTCGGCCTCCGGCGCTCGACTTCGCACGACTGGCTGGAAATGTGGATGCATTCAACATGCTGATCGAAATCCATTACCGGCACTATCAGTTCTACGCCAACATGTTCGTGGCCACTGCGATCGCCTTCGCATGTCAGCGATCCGCAATCAGCATTGGCGTTGGCTCCGGCTGGCTGGATTCCGGTTTCATCGCACTTGAAGCCGTGTTCTTCTACACATCGAGGGACACGCTGCAAAAATACTATCAACGAACTCGACAACTGCTGTCCGAGCCGCAAGGGCCAAAGATTGCGACGCGGAAAGGATAGTCAGCAATTGCCGCTACTCCGCGTCTGAGCCTTCCGACGACTCACCTCTGGAAAATCGCTCGACGTCACGGAAGAGCCGACTCAGCGGAATCTCCAGCGCCACAGCAAGTCGGCTCGCGATAGCAATGCTGACCAATACACGACCTCGCTCAATGGAACTGGCGTACGTCCGATGAACTCCAGCCTTGTGCGCGAACGCTTCCTGTGAGATCCCAAGCCGCTTCCGGTGGAATCTTACAGCGTCACCAAAATGTTTTTCGATTTCTTCCATGAAAATATCGTCACAAAACGTTGACGATCGTGCGACTGGTAATAGAATGACAGACGATCGCCAACATTGTGTTGGCGAAACTGTCAGAAAAGCATCTTTCAGAAAGGTAGTTGCATCATGGCCAACGGTGGAAGTCACCAACCAAAACCGCCCGAAAAGCCTCAACCGGGGCAGACTTCTCAGCAACCAAAGTCTGAGTCAAAGAAGGGCTGAACAGACGTTCGAAAATGAAACCGCATCGATGCCACCGGCTTGAAGCTTCAGGATGAAGTTTCAGGCCGTTTTTGTTGGGGTACTCAGAACAAGAGGCATTTCATATCCTGCCAGTCGCCGATATCACAGCAATGTCCAACGGTTTGGGTTGGCCTCAACGTAGCAAATAATTTCAGACCCTTTTCAAGACCCTTATCGTGTCCGAAACCATGCGATTCAGGTGAGATATGCGATCAGAAAACCAATAAAAACATTGATTTTCGAGCAGGCTGTCCACGTTGACATCGTGGAGGTCGTTGGTTCGAGCCCAATATCGTCCACTTGACGGGGTTTCCGGGGTAATCTCGGAAGCCTTGTTTTTGTCCTTCCGGACTGCAAAACACTGGTTTTTTCTCCAATCGTGTCTTTTACGTTGTCCGCTGGTGTCACAGTCTGTCCGCTACAGTCTGGGGCCAATTCCGGGGTCAGTCGTGAAGCCTGTTCGAAATGTTCGGCAGTGACTTTCAAATAGTGCTTGT
>JAYSPO010000821.1:0-1898 GCA_043722015.1 Candidatus Kuenenia sp.
CATGCATCAGGTGCAGTATTCTGACGTGAGCATTCTGCCCACGCCGAATTTCTTCTTTGGCATGGAGCCTGGTGAAGAGATTTCCGCTGACATCGAACCCGGCAAGACGCTGATCATCCGTTTTGTGTCGGTCAGTACTCCGCACGCGGATGGAACTCGGACCGTCTTCTTTGAACTCAACGGCCAGCCGCGGGAAATCACGGTGGCCGATCAGTCCGTAGAAGCCACTGCAGAAGCCAGCATCAAAGCCGACCCGGCGATCGCGGGCCAGATCGGTTCCACGATGCCAGGGATGGTCGTGAACGTTTCGGTCAAAGCCGGTGACCGCATTAAGAAAGGTCAAAAGCTGTTAACCCTGGAAGCCATGAAAATGGAAACCACGATCACCGCCGACCTCGACGGCAAGATCCGCGACGTCCTCGTCCAGCCGGGTCGGCGCGTGGAAACCGGCGATCTGCTGGTGGTGATTGAGGCGGAGTAACCGATTTGGTCTTTGGCTTCGCAGGACCGTCTTCGGTCCTGACACTTAGACACGTAGGGTGGGACCAGCGGAGCGCAGGCCCACCAGATCGGACAAATGGTGGGCCAGCGCTGTCGCTTGTCCCACCCTGCATACGAGCGACGACATACTGCGGGCTACATTTTTTTTCACCAAAGGTAACGAATGACGGCTCTGACGCAACCCCTTAAATGGCATGGCGGTAAGTACTATCTGCGAACGTGGATTGTGGGCTTGATGCCGCCTCATCTGCATTATGTGGAACCGTTCTTCGGCGGTGGAGGCATTCTGCTGGCCAGAGATCCGGATCGAGACTGGATGTCGTCAGGCGATCAGAAGTTGCCGGCGGCCTTGAAGGGAGGCAGCGAAGTCGCCAATGATCTCCATGGAGAATTGATCAACTTCTGGCGAGTCCTGCAGAAATCAGAAGACTTCGAAGCCTTTCGGCAACGCATCGAACTGACACCCTTCAGCGAAGTGGAATTTGAAGATGCACTCAATGGCAACGCAAATGCCACCACGGATTCAGAGAGCGTCGATACGTCCGCAAGCCGCGTCGAGCGTGCTGTTCGGTTTTTCATCCTGGCTCGCCAGTCGCGCCAGGGACTGATGAAGGATTTTGCAACTCTGTCCAGAAACCGGACGCGTGGGCGGATTAACGAGCAGGTCAATGCATGGCTGGGTGTCATTGAAGGACTGCCTGACGTCCATCAGCGTCTGCGGAATGTTGTGATCCTGAATCAGAGTGCCTGTCACGTCATCCGCAAACAGGACGGTGAGAACACGCTGTTCTATTGCGACCCTCCGTACGTCCATGAAACCCGTTCAACCACCGGGGAATATGCCTTCGAAATGACGGAAGCTCAGCATCGTGAGTTGCTGGACATCCTGGCCGGAATTGCTGGCAAGTTCATGCTCAGCGGCTATCCCAGCGATCTCTATCGCCAGTGGGAAATGCGACATGGCTGGAACCGCCATGAGTTCCTCATTGATAACAAAGCCTCATCCGGCAAAGTCAAGGAAACAAAGACTGAATGCCTGTGGTGTAACTTCTAGGGAATCTCGAAGCGTAAAGGCTGGGCGTGCCGTTCAGGTTGATAGTGTTGTTTACTCTGAGGCAGTATGACCTGCGCCATGGCTGGCCAGTTTGTGAATCCTGCACCGTATGTAAGGTGGGACAAGCGACAGCGCTGGCCCACCATTCATTCAATCAGGTGGGCCTGCGCTCCGCTGGTCCCACCCTACAAATTCAGAAAATGGCCAGCAGCGTGACCTGCGACCACTGCTCTTGACTCGACTACAAATGTACGTCTATAGTTCCGTCTCAGGGACATTTGTAGTTGATGATTCCAGGGCAGGGAGGACGCAGAATGCCGCCGAGACCGGGGTTGTCGAAGGC
>JAYSPO010000822.1:0-12349 GCA_043722015.1 Candidatus Kuenenia sp.
GTTAACATCCCCCGCTCGCCAGGACAAATACATTCGAGGCCGACGATGTTCGTCGGCCCACTGAAAACATGGCAAGCCAGCCTTCGTGCCGGCCATAAAACGAATCTTGCGTCAATGAAAAAAGAAATGCTGATCAACGTCCTCCAACCGGAGGAGAGCCGTATCGCCATTGTGGAAGACGGCGTGCTGGAAGAATTGTATGTCGAACGCAGCAGTGCGGAAAACTACGTAGGGAATATCTATAAGGGTCGAGTGGTAAATATCGAGCCCAGTATTCAGGCGGCGTTTGTCGATTTCGGCGTCGGACGTAACGGATTTCTGCACGTCAGCGATGTGGAGTATCAATACTACAAACAACTCGTGAAGGATGAACCAGAGGACGATCGTGAAGAACGTGAGCCTGGTCGCGGTGGTCGTCCGCCGAAACATCTGAACGAACGCAACGCGCGAAATAAACCTCCGATTCAGCGGATTTTCCAACGTGGAAGTGAAGTGCTGGTGCAGGTGATCAAGGAAGGTATCGGCAATAAGGGCCCGACGCTTTCCACGTACATTTCGATCCCTGGTCGCTATCTGGTTCTCATGCCGGGGCTGCAGCGCGTGGGGGTCAGTCGCAAGATTGATGACGAAAAAACTCGCCGCCAGCTGCGACAGACGATGAAGGCCATCCAGCCGCCGGAAGGTCTGGGATTCATCATTCGTACGGCCGGAATCGATCGCGAAGAAGCGGATCTGAAGCGCGACCTGAATTATCTGCTGCGACTTTGGGAGACCATTGTGCTGCGGCTGAAGAAGACTGCCGCACCGACAGATATCTACGCAGAAAGCGACATGATCATTCGCACCATTCGTGACATCTACACGAATGAAATTGACACAGTGCTGATCGATGAAGACGGTGCCTTTGAACGAGCGCGGGAGTTCATGAAGATCGTGATGCCGACGCACGTCAATCGTGTGCAGCGATACGAAGGGACCGAGCCGCTGTTTAACAAGTACGGCATCGAAGAAGAAATCGCCCGCATTCAGGATCGTCATGTGCCGCTGCCTGGCGGCGGTTCACTGGTCATCGATCAGACAGAAGCCCTGGTGGCCATCGACGTGAACAGCGGAAGTTTCCGGGCAGACAATGATCCCGAACGCAGTGCGTATCAGATGAACCTGAAAGCGGCTGACGCCATCGCGCGTCAGATTCGTCTGCGGGATCTGGGCGGCGTAATCGTGAACGACTTCATCGACATGCGCGATGAACGGCATCGCCGCGGGGTCGAACATGCACTTCGGGAAGCTGTCGAACGTGACCGTGCCCGCACGCGCGTGCTCCGCATCAGTCCGTTCGGGTTGATCGAAATGACGCGTCAGCGAATTCGTCCATCACTCCGGCGCAGTGTGTATGAAAACTGCCCGGCGTGTAACGGAGTCGGACAGGTCAAGACGGCGGAAAGTCTGTCAATTGAAGTTATGCGGATGGTCATGTCCTCGTCCGCACATGAACAAGTCACCCGGATTGTGATCGAAGTGCATGATCGTGTCGGCAACTATCTCAACAACCGCAAACGCAAGGAACTCATTCGAATTGAAGACGAACACGAAGTGGAAATCGTGATCGTGGCCAAATCCGACGTGTGCCTTGAACACATGAGTTTCCGCGCTGAAGATGTCAACGGTCGGGAAGTCAACGTCGGCTAGTGGTTTGCCACGCATTTCTTGATAGGTTGTGTGCCACTGGCTCTGCCAGTGCTCCCCTTTCGCAGGAAACACTGGCAGAGCCAGTGGCACACATCAATCCACGACTGGCTGAGCCAGTCGTTCCGGAACAACTTTTAGTCGAAGTATCTGCACGGAAAAGGCTACTAGACATCTCTGCCAGAGCGAAATTCCAATTTCCTGTTCCCAAGTCGGAAACTTGTGGCATTTCCGACTCGAACATTCTGATTTTGGTCGCTATACTCCGCGATTCCAATAAACGCGGGCTATGCGATCTGTAATCTTGTACAGACGCCGTAAGGCAGTCTCCTGTGGTTTGAATTTTCGTTGGCGACGTTGGTTAAAGGTGATTTTTCGATGTTTGCTGTGATCGTAGACGGTAATCGTCAGCATCGTGTTCAGGAAGGTTCTTTCCTGTCTGTGGATTATCGCAGCGAAGTCGAAGCGGGCGCTTCGATTACGTTTGACCAGGTGTTGCTCGCCAATGGCGGCGGTGCCAGTGTCATCGGTACCCCCACAATTTCTGGTGCCTCTGTAATCGCGGAAGTGATTATCGCACAGGAAAAGGGACTCAAGCTGGAGATTCAGAAGCTCCGTAAACGCAAGAATTCCCGACGCCACACAGGTCATCGTCAAAAGCATACTCGAGTGCAGATCAAGACCATCACAGTGCCCGGCATTCAGATTGTCGCAGAAAAAGCGGTGGAGTAGTTAGCGGACTCGGATGAAATCATCGTAAATAGACAGCGAGACAGGTGAAAGCCTGTCTCTTTTTGTTTTGATCGATGGGAAAACCACTCCTGTCTTTTTTGCGACTCTTCCTACTCCTACTCTTAATCTTAATCGGTTTGCCGCCGTAGTTCTTTCGCCGCTCCGTCGGCGGAAATGGAATGGGCTGCGTAACCGCGAGGCGTAGACGCATTTTGTCGGACTGCGCGTGCGGCTCGCCGTCAAAGAAAAAGGAGATCAAGTTCACCCACGCAAAGCACAACAACAAAGCAAATCGATTATGATTAAGAAGCACAACTGAAGACTGACAACTGAAGACTGACAGCTGCGACATGGTCATCACACTCATCGGATATCGAGGCTGTGGAAAATCAAGCATCGCTCCGCGCCTCGCACGGCGTCTGGAATGGGACTGGATCGACAGTGATTGCGTGATTGAAGAACGGGCGGCGTGTTCGATTCGGCAGATCTTTGAAGCCGAAGGGGAAGCGGGTTTCAGACGGCGTGAGTCGGAAGTTCTGGCAGAACTGTTGCAGCAGGATCATTTGGTTCTGGCCAGCGGGGGTGGTGCGATTCTGGCGGAAGAAAATCGCGTTCGGATGAAAGCGGCCGGCCCTGTCGTGTGGCTGCATGCATCCAACGAAGCCCTTGCAAAACGACTCAGCCGCGATCGATCAGCGGGCGAAAATCGACCGAGTCTGACAGGTCGACCGATCGCCGAGGAAGTCGCCGAAGTGATGGCAGTCCGGGAGCCGCTGTACCGTGAATGTGCTACAATCATTGTGGATTCTGAACGTGAATGGCCGGAACAGGTTGCACGCAGGATCGCCCGACAGATTGACGCGCAGCCGGGTGACCGATTTCCAGGGACGGCAAGCGATGGAGGCGACCGTTGAATTACCTTGATTTGCCTCGGCTCTTCGTGCTGCCGTTTCTGTTCATCTTCGGCTGCTGTATCGGCAGTTTTCTGAACGTCTGCATTCATCGCTTTCCGTCGAAGCTGCGATTACGGGATCAATTGCGAGCGCTCACCAGCCACGGCTCCGGCTGCCCGCGTTGCGCGGCATCGATCAAGTGGCGTGACAATCTCCCGCTGATCGGGTGGCTGTTGCTCTTTGGAAAATGTCGCAGCTGTCGGCGTCCGATTTCGATGCGATATCCGTTGGTGGAATTGCTCACAGGAGTTCTGTTTGTCGTCGTGTATCAGATCGAGATGCCGGCAAATTTCTGGGGGGCGATCAGTGAGGCGGGGTTACAAAGCTCCGATGGCCCGCAAAACATCACTACGCTGTGGTCAAATCCTGTATGGTTGCACATTCGTTACGTGCTGCACATTTCCATGATCTGCTGCCTGATCGTAGCCACTTTTATCGACTTTGAACTGAGGATCATTCCGGACGGCTCAACGCTTCCGATGATGCTCTTCGCGATTCTCGTGTCAACGCTCTGTGGCCAGACATTCATCGTGCCGCTTTGGTTTCAGGATGCGAGCGTTGCATCGACACTTCGTTCGATTTCACCGGAATGGCTGCGGCCGCTCTTGTTTTCATGGGATTGTCTGCCTTTTGCAATTGAACATCCACATGTCCACGGGTTTCTGGTGAGCGTTGCCGGACTGATCGTCGGCGGCGGAATGGTCTGGATGGTGCGGCTGGCTGGCTCCTGGGTGCTGCGGCAGGAAGCGATGGGTTTCGGCGATGTCGTCCTGATGGCGATGATTGGCAGTGTGATCGGGTGGCAACCGGTCACAGCTGTTTTCTTTCTGGCTCCGGTGCTCGCAATTTTTGCCGCTCTGCTGGCATGGATCACAAAGCGGGATCGCGAGATTCCTTATGGCCCATGGCTCAGCCTCGCGACATTGGCGATGATTCTCTGCTGGCCAGTTCTCTGGCCATTGGCCGAACGCATCTTTGACATGGGTCCATTCGTGCTGCTCATGGGACTTTTGATGTTTGTGTCGCTGGTCGCATGTCTGCAACTGATCCAAATTGTGAAACGTTTGTTCGGTTTTGCTCCCGAAAAAGTCGGTGGTCCGGAAGACGGAGGCTGGTCGTCCGCTGATCACCTGTCGTATTACAACAGCGAACGCCCCGACGAGCAAACTGGGCAATGGGAGCGATCCAACTGGCCCGGAGGGCGCGCTGGTCAGGGTCTCGCCAACTATCACCAATGGCGTTTCGGCAGTCGCGATTGATCACACGATCGCCAGAATCGGTTGTCCGTGATCGATGTCCAGTCGTTTGCGGTCCGGGAGTTCAAGGCGGCGTGAATCGAGCCCCAGTTGATGCAGAATGGTGGCATGCACGTCGGTGACGTAATGTCGGTCCTCAACTGCATGAAACCCGATTTCGTCTGTTACGCCGTGCGCGATTCCTCCTTTGATCCCACCGCCAGCCATCCAGACGGAAAAGCCGTAAATGTGATGATCGCGTCCGTCCGCGCCCTGAGTCCCCGGCGTGCGTCCAAACTCGCTCGCGAACACCACGATTGTCGAATCCAGCAGGCCCCGTTGTTTCAGATCTTTCAGCAGTGCTGCGACCGGCTGATCGACGGCCTTGAAGTTCTTTTCATGATTCGACTTCAATGCACTGTGAGCATCCCAGACACCGGCCCCTCCTGCCCCGTGCTGAACCTGAACAAATCGTACGCCTCGTTCAATGAATCGCCGCGTTGCCAGCATCTGCATGCCGAAATCCCGCGTCTCGGCATTGTTGAGCCCGTAGCTGTCCTGCGTCGCCTGAGTCTCCGAACTGAAATCCAGCGTCTCGGGCACCGACGACTGCATCCGAAACGCCAGCTCATACGCTTTGATCCGCGCCGCCAGGGAGGCGTCATTCGGATACTGTTCTCCCTTCAATCGATTTAGCCGCCCGACCAGATCAAATGCCAACTTCTGCTCGGCGTGCGTCAGGCCGGCCGCTGACTTCCCATAGTCCAGCGGATTCGTCGGATCAACCTGAATCGGCACAGCGTCATGCGCTGGTCCAAGATAGTGGCCATCTTTCGCATTCCAGTATTCGCGTTTACCCATCGAGATAAACTGTGGCAGATTGTCGTTGAGCGTGCCCAGTCCATAATGCACCCAGGCCCCCAGTGTCGGAAACTCTCCATCCAGCATGTGCCGCCCTGAATGAAACTGTGTCTGCGCGCCGTGGTTGTCGTCGGTCGTGTACATCGATCGAATCACGGCAATGTCGTCAATGCAACTGCCGACGTGCGGAACCCAGTCGCTCAATTCAATTCCGGACTGACCGTATTTTCGGAAACCCACCTGCAGCGGATACAGTTTGTTCCGTTGTTGCCCGTTGGCGTCATTGACCACCGTCACCCGCGCGAGCTTCAGTTTTTCGGGATTCTGGACGTCAGCAAATGGTGTTTCATTGATGGATTTGCCAGCGTACTGAGTCAGCATCGGCTTGGGATCGAAGGATTCCGCCTGCGAGACGCCACCGTTCATGAACAGCCATACGACACTCTTCGCTTTCGGCGTGCGATGCGGGAGTCCGTCAGGAGCCTGCCATTCCAGGGGATGATCAGCCGCCGCTCGATCTTCCTGAGCCATCATCGCGGCCGCCACGAGACCCGAAAAACCGAGGCACGACGTGTTGGCGAACGATCGTCGATTTTGATTCAAAAATCGCGTCGTGTTGATCCGGGGCATTGTCATTTTCCCTGGCGGGCAGTTGATTTGTAGGATGATCTACATGTTAACCGTATCAACATTGCCGTGAAACAGTTCATCCGCAGAAATGTTGGCCTTGACTCGTTCCGAGGCTCCTGCCTCGGAACGCACTGGACGGAGGCTCCAGCCTCCTCTGATAAACCAGCGAGGCGGGAGCCTCCAAGGCAGTGCGTTCCCGGGCTGGAGCCCCGGAACGAGAACGTGGCATGCAAACCGCGACTTCAATAATGCGGAGGTCGTTCAGATTCGGCGTCTGTGCGGTCGGTCGGATCATTGGACGAATGCAGTTCATGTTCGAGCCGCACAAACCGACTGTCGAGTTCCTGCAGCCGACCGAAGTAGCCCAGCAACGCTGAATTCAGACTGTCTACATCATGCTGCAAGTGCGCAAGAGCCGATTCGATGCGTTCAAGGCGCGATTCGATTGCGTGATTTTGTTCCCGTTCAGGAGTTGGCATTTTGCGTCTCGATTCTTGTTCATACAAAAAACTCGTTTAACCGCGTGCCCAGCGGGCCGCGATTGTTCCATTTGAAATTTCATATTTGAGATTTGAAATACGAAGCGCGGGGCGTTGCCCACGCGGTTAAACGACATCACCCAACTGTTGCCTCAACCGACGCAGGATGCGGCTGCGAGACTGGCGGACTGTCGATTCGGACATTTTCAATTCCTGTGCCACTGCACTCGTAGCGATGCCATCCACCACCGAACGCCAGAATGCCTGCCATGTGCGCGCTTCAAATTCGCTCCGCACTTGTGCCAGCGCGCGGGATGTCAGTTGTTGTAGTTGAAGATCGCCGGTGGGCTCATCGTCAAGGATAGGCAGCGGATCGATCACTTCCTGCATCAAAGCCATTGCCGTGGAGCCGCCGGACGCCTTGGGAGACCTGGAATTTCGACGAAAATGATCCCGCAACTTGTTGCGGGTGATCGTCCACAGCCAAGCTCGAAATGATCCCGACGTTTGCTGAGGTGAAAACTGTTGCAGTGCTACGGCGACCGATGTGAAGACATCCTGAACGCAATCTGCCGTTGAATGAGAATCGAGCTGACAACGTCGGCACCAGTGTGCGACAAGCGGCCCGTACAAGTCTACCAGTTCCCGCCACGCCTGAGCATCCCGCTGCGACGCACGCTGCAGCAGGCTGGATCGGGTCGCATTGCTGGATTGGTCGGTCATCATCTGAGGTGGTCGTCGTTTTTTTGTAGGTCCTTTCTGCCGGAAAGGACTTCGCGACTCGTCGCGACCTGCGATCCGACGAGGTTGCTTGAACAGCAGGATGGCGGCGTTGAGCGGATGTCCGCTCAACGGGTTCGCCTAGCGGCGAAAGTCCAGCCCGACAGGCTGGACCTACTTTTAACTAACGCACATTACCACAAAAATGGTGTCACGCACGAAACGTTCTGGTTAGTGTTGGGATTTGTAACGACATCGCTCGTGCGTTTCCAGCAGGCAGTGTTCCTGTGTAGGATGGACATTCATGTCCGTCGTATGGCCGGGAAATGCGGTCGAAGCAAACGCTGCCATGCATCAAAATCTTTCGTCGACGGAACGCTTTCCGGTGAAGACTCGGACATGAATGTCCAAGCTACAAAAATCGCAACTTTTGCACTGAACAAACTTGGCAGAGAGTTCAAACGATGACTATGACGCATTCCACCGTAGCCTCGGCGACATCGGCAGTGTCTTCACCGGATCCGGCGACGTGCGTGTCACCTGATGAACTCAAACAATACCTGTCAGGCTGGTGCGATGACGCTCAGGCTGAACGTATCGAAATTCATCTGGCATCCTGTCCGGCTTGCGAACAGGCGTTGAGGGAACTGGACATCAAGCCAGACACACTGATGCAGTCGCTGCAAAGCACAGCGGTTGAAAAGGCTCAAACGATCGATGATGTCCCACCATCGCTGGACGCTGATCAGCCGGTCGATGCCGCATTGGCAAAAGCACGACGACTGATGGACGCCCCTGTCGAATCGTCCGCCGCTGACCAGTTGCGGGCTGTATGGCAACCTGCGAATCGCGAACTCGGCGTTTACGAACTGCTGCGACCGTTGGGACGTGGCGGCATGGGTGCTGTTTACCTGGCGACTCATCGGCAGCTGAAAAAACAGGTTGCCATCAAGTTATTGCCCGTGATGTCTGCCGAAGACTCCGACGTGCGAGCTCGATTTCAGCGTGAGATCCGAGTTGTTGGCCGATTGAATCATCCGTCGATTGTCGCGGCAACCGATGCCGGTGAGATTGATGGCACTCAGTTTCTGGTGATGGAATACGTGCCGGGGCTGGATCTGAGTCGTCTCGCACGACTGCTGGGCAAGCTGCCGGTCGCCGATGCGTGTGAATTGATGCGGCAGGTCGCACTTGGATTGTCGTGTGCTCATGCCGAAGGCGTTGTGCATCGCGACGTGAAGCCGTCCAATCTGATGCTCGATGAAACCGGCCGCATCCGAATTCTGGACTTCGGACTGGCACAGTTGAGCGTCTGGGATGAAGCGAGTGTCGATCTCACGACGGTCGGACAACTGATGGGCACACTGGACTACATGGCCCCGGAACAGGCGGAACTCAGTGGCGGCGTGGATTATCGGGCCGACCTGTATGCCATGGGAGCTACGTTGTTTCGATTGCTCTGCGGGCGACCGCCGCTCGCGGCCGCTCCGAACCAGTCACCTCTGGAAAAATTGCGGATGCTGGCCAATCATCAGCCGCCGAAGCTGGACACACTATGTCCCGAAGCACCGGCAGAACTGGCGGCTTTGGTTGGATCAATGCTGGCACGCAGTCCGCAGGATCGCCCGGCGAGCGCCGCTCATGTTGCCGAGCAACTCGCAGCGTTCACGGAATCGGCGGATCTCGTGAGCTTGCTGAAACGAGCGCAAGAGAAGGAGGCTCTGTCGCCGGAACCGATCGGTTCCGAGCGCTACGACCGCAGGGAACGCAGGGAACGCAGAAGTACCGGGGGGCTGACGCCACTCCGCTCACCGGAGGCTGCCAATTCCAAAGGTCGCAGCCGCATTCGCCGCTGGATCATTGCTGCTATCGGATTCCCGTTACTGTTCATCGCGGGGATCTTCATCAAGCTGGAAACGGAAAAGGGACAGCTTGTCATTGAATCCGAAATTGCCAACGTCAAAGTTCAGATCATCCATGACGGTAAATCGGTCAGTGGACTTTCCATCAACCAGGGAACCACCGCAACTCGCCTGCGTGCGGACAAGTACGAAATCGTCATCGACGGTCCGAGCGACGGACTGACAATCGACAACAATCAATTCACGCTTCAGAACGGTGCGACGGTGATTGCCAGAATTCGACTGGGCCCATCAGCGGAATCAGCATCGACGCCAATCGCCAGTGCCGCGATGCAGATTGAGACTGCAGCAATAGCTCGCAATGAACCCATTTACGAAGGCAAGACACTCAAGCAATGGCTCGATGTGATTGCAACTGAACGCAGCCCGGAGAAGTTCATGGAAGCGGTCATGGCATGCGACACGTTGATGGAGGAGGATTCGAAAGAGAAGATCAGTGAGGCGTTGTTCAAGGTTCTGGCCCGGAGTCTGCGAGGTACCAATACTGCGAGAGTTGCCGATAGAGCATTCAGCCTCCTGAGTCGTGCATTGGCGAAGGATCAATGGATACCGCGACTTGTTGGCGAACTTCAGTCTGCGTCACCGGAATATCGGCGGCGTCTATTGAAGGAGATTTGGCGGCAGAAATCCAGTTCGATTTCTGACTATGCTCCCCTGACTCAGTGGGCTCTGGATTCGTGCAACGCGCCCGCCGACAAGGCATTTCCGGAATTTGCGACTGACGCTGCCGACGTGTTGCTCGTCCTGATGAAGAATTTTCCTGAGGAAACGACTTTCAATGAATCCTCAGTCAACGCACTTCGCAATTGTTCGGCTCTGGATTTGAATTGGTGGCTGGCGAAACCACTGCCGCCTTTGAACGACAGGTACAAATCGGACAGCGTTGTTTATTGGCCACCAGCATTGGCCGAGGTTGTTACGGTGAACGCAATCAAGGTTTTGGTCGATTATCCATCGAGTTCCAGCCATGTTGCTCAGGCGTCGATGATCCTGAGTGATGCTCCGAAGCTGACCGAAGAACAAAAAACTGAAATCACCAACGCTGTTAACCGCCGACTCGCGACGGCAGCTGAGTCGGCAGAGAAACTTGCCGAAGTTGCGGACATCCCCAACGTGTTCGTCCGGCGGTCGGTGCCGGAATTTGTAACAAGCAACAAGGTGACGTGGGGCCTTCGCAATCAGAATTCGGCAAGAGCTGTTGTGGTGGTGGAATTGCTTGATCTTCTGGAGAAAACTGGAACGGAGGCCAGCAGTCAGTCCGGTGTACTTGCACTACAGCTCCAATTGAAGGATGTAAACGAACCAAAGTGGCTGCCTTTTTCCGGGGGGATTGTTATCTACTGGCCAGAATTGTTCGATGCAACGACCGAGCCTAACGCCGGTCAAGCGACATCTCCATCTGACTTCGCTCGTTTTGTCATTGCAAATCATCCAGTGATGAAAGGACAGCAAGCTCCCGAACCGAAAGTTATTGATCAGTAAGAACGACGAGCGGCAGGTGTTTCTAGCCACGAAAAGGCACAAGAGGCACAAAAATGCACAGTGAGAGCGCGGATTCTGAAATTGCCGCTGCGGCTCTTCTGAATGCTTACCGACTTGAGGCTGGCTTATAACACAGTTAAGGGAAGACTATTCTAACTGAAATTCTTTGTGTCTTTTTGTGGCTCTTCGTGGCTAGCAAGAATAAACAATCGCGTCGCAATGTTCGCCCTTTGAACGCTGCCTCAGCCAGCAGTCGTCGTCATTTTCCAGCTCGGGAATTCCACCAGCACTTTCTGAGCCCCGTCGATGCGATCGCGGAATGTGTCAAACGCCTGCTGGATGTGGGACAGCGGAAATCGATGCGTGATGAGTGGTTTCAGGTTGACTCGGCCCTCGGCGATCCATTGCATGGCGAGTGGGAACGTGCGTTCGAAATCGGGATGAATGCTCGTGGTGATCACAAGGTTCTTGAATAACGCGGCTCGGAGTTTGACGCCGTCGATCGAATGTGCCGGGACGCCGAAATACAGGATCTGCCCGAACGGTCGCGTGAGTTCAATCGCGTCGTTCAATGCCTGTCCTCGATGGCCGACGGCTTCGATCACGATCTCCGGCAAGTCGCCACTCAGAATTTCACGCACCTGTTCCACCGCGTCCAGGCCTTTGGCACAAATCGTGTCGGTGGCTCCCATCGTACGGCTGAGTTTCAAACGTGATTCAAGCGGATCGATGCCGATAATTCGTCGGGCTCCCATGTTTCGCAGGCCGGTATTGAACATCTGCCCGATCGGTCCCTGCCCCAGCACGACGACGTCTCGGTCAATCATGTTTGGTAACTTTTTCAGGGCATGCACAACCGTTCCGAATGGCTGTGCGAGCATCGCCATCTCGTCTGAAAGCCGAGGATCCAGCGCAACGACTCGGTGTTCCGAAAGTGCGAAGCGTTCGAACAGCCCGAGTTGTCCGACGGGAACGGCGAGGACTCGTGTGCCAGGTTTCCAGCGTTGGCCGTTGGTGTCGATCACCGTGCCGACCATTTCGTGCAGCGACATACCGATGGGCTGCGGATATTCAATCGGATGTCCTTCAAAGTCGCCGTCAAAAAACGGCAAATCCGAACCGCAGAGGCACGTCATTTCCGGTTGAAAGATAATTTGCCCCGGCGACACGTCCGCCGCCGGTAATTGCGGTTCTTCGATCTGAACCAGTTCGACCTGACGACGACTGACAAGATGTCCGGCAAGCATTGGTGATCCATGTGGCAATAAGGAGAGAAGGGTTATCTACGAATGGCACGGGTCTAAAGGGCCTTTTACCCGCGAATCACGCAAATGAACGCGAATCTTTTTTGACTTCATTCGCGCCCTTTCGCGTGATTCGCGGGCAGGCCCGAGCCCTTTGCCGGAACGGCGCTGCGCTTGGTCCGGCCTACTTTTTACACTCGCAGATCTTCCGATGCACCTTTCAGATCCGCAGCATACTTGTTTCGCACCGGTTCCACGCAATCCCGGATAAACTGATCGACCTGTTCCGGTGCACGGCCGACGTAGCGGCTGGCGTCGAGAGTCCCGGCAAGATCCACGGCGGCAAAGTGCGGATCGAGCTGTAATCTGGCGATCAGATCGTTGTCGGATCCCTGCTGTTTCACC
>JAYSPO010000823.1:0-2301 GCA_043722015.1 Candidatus Kuenenia sp.
GCCTGTCACCAAACACTCGTCTGTCACCAAACACTTGTCCAGGGTGCCCGTCAGGGTGCCTGTCACCAAACACTCTGTCCCCCGTCAGGGTGCCTGTCACCAAACACTCGTCACCAAACACTCTGTCCCAAACACTCTACCGTCAGGGTGCCTGTCACCAAACACTGTCCCAAACACTCTACCGTCAGGGTGCCTGTCACCAAACACTGTCAGGGTGCCTGTCACCAAACACTCTCCAAACACTCTCACCCCAAACACTCAAGGGCATCCCTGTCACCAAACACTCAAGGGCATCGGCCAAGGGAACAGGCTCAGAAATCTCTGAGTGACACGCGAAATCGTTGCCAAAATGCTTCAATTCACCTTGTGAGGAAACTTCGGTGCCACCTGAATTTTCGGACTCCGGAGCACGACTAAGATGAGATTGGCGGTTCGCAGATCGGGAAAAGTGTTGTGCCGAGCCGTGTCAATTGGTGCAATACTTCTGATTGCGTTAGATTACGCAGTTTGGGACGTCCACTTTGTCCCATTGATTACAGATGCGTATCGCTAAATTCAATAAGGCACGACAATGCTGATTCGAGAATATCTGAAGACTCTGACATGCCGCCGTAAGTCCAATGCACGAAGGCGTTTGGCACGTCCGCACGAGCTCTCAGAACAGCTGGAATCTCGAACACTCCTGACCGGAAATGTCCAAGTTTCGCTATCCGGGTCGAATGCGCAGCTGAGGGGAGATTCGGCGAATAACGAAATTGAAGTCGTCGTGGATAATGGCTCAGTCGTTGTTCGAGGATTGAATGGGACGACCATTAATTCAGGGACAACGGCCTTTACGCTGGTTTCCGGAGCAACAACGCTACAGGGCAGTTTGAGTGCTTCGTTAGGCAGCGGCGATGACATTGCGACGATTCGCTCAGGGATCACCTTCACAGGAAATGTATCACTTTCCGGCGATGGCGGAGCAGATACGTTGCAGGCTCTCACCGGAACCTATAGCCGGAATTTGATGTTAATCGGTGGCGATGGAGCCAGTTCGATCGTGGTTGATGGTGCAACCGTCAGCGGCAATCTTGACGTGCGTGGCGCGGGAGCGACACTGGCGAGCATCAGCAATTCGACACTGCATGGTCGTCTGGATGTTCAGACCGGCGATAGTGCCGACAGCATCGTAATTCAAAGCACGACGGTCGATGGTGTGACGGCAATCAACACGGGGGGTGGTGACGACAACGTCGTGCTTCAGAATTCAACGCTGCACGGTCGATTGGTGATTGATGCTGGAGCTGGCAACGATGTGGTTTATGTGAATTCCAGCAGCGTGGCCAGGATCGCTCGGATTGCACTTCGACGCGGCAACGACGCAGTGCAGGTGCTTGGAGGCAGCAGCTTCGGGAAACGGCTGGTTGTCGCTGGCGGTCGCGGAAGCGATGCGGCAAGTATCGCAGCAGACACGACAGCGCGTCGTATCGTCAGGGGTGCTATCAACTCCAGTCAGGTTGACGCGGCTCTGATTTCATCCCGCATCACAGACACGACAACGGGTGCGATTGCCCGTGCGAATGCACTCCGCACGGCAGCGGTGCCGGCATTGACGGTCAGTGCCAGTCCGGCGACGATTACGGAAAATGCGGGCGCATCCGCATCGACGCTGACGGTGACCCGCACTGGCTCGACGACAGCGGATCAGGTCGTGACGCTGACGTCATCGAATACGAGCAAAGCGACGGTTCCCGCTACCGTGACAATTCTTGCGGGCCAGACCACAGCCACTGCGACGATCGCCGCGATCGATAACGCTACTGTCGATGGTGCGGCAACGGTCACCATCACAGCTTCAGCGACGGGATTCGCGAACGCGACAACCACGCTGACTGTCAACGACAATGAAACGGCATTGACCGTCAGTGCCAGTCCAGCCATATTTTCAGAGAATGCGGGCGCATCTGCATCAACGCTGACGGTGACCCGCACTGGCCCGACGACCGCAGCACAGATCGTGACACTGACGTCGTCGAATACCAGCAAAGCGACGGTTCCCGCGACAGTCACGATTCTTGCGGGCCAGACCACAGCGACGGCAACGATCGCCGCGATTGACAACAACACCGTCGATGGTGCTGCAACAGTCACCATCACAGCTTCAGCGACGGGGTTCGCCAACGCGACGACCACGCTGACTGTCAACGACAATGAAACGGCATTGACCGTTAGTGCCAGTCCCGCCACATTTTCAGAGAATGCGGGTGCATCCGCATCGACGCTGACGGTGACCCGCACTGGCTCGACGACAGCCGATCA
>JAYSPO010000824.1:0-2348 GCA_043722015.1 Candidatus Kuenenia sp.
CACGACCGAAGGCGGGAAATGGGCCGTTCCCGGCAGTCGTCTGTATCCATGGTGGCGGATTTCGGGCGGGGACGCGGGACGGTTTCAACTCATTGTGCATTCAACTGGCCGAACGTGGTTACATCGCGGTGACAGTCAGTTATCGCCTGGCACCGAAGTATCAGTTTCCGGCAGCCGTCCACGATGTCAAAGCCGCCGTGCGCTGGTTGCGGGCCAATGCTGACAAATATCATATTGATCCTGATCGTATCGGGACAACGGGCGGGTCGGCTGGCGGTCATCTGACACAGTTCCTGGGTGTTACCAGCGGTGTGAAGAGGTTTGAAGGCGACGGTGGCAATGCTGAATTTTCCAGCAGCGTAAAGTGCGTCGTCAATTTCTACGGTCCGAGCGACTTCACAAAGTCGTACGACGCCAGCGTAGATGCCGCTGAGGTGCTGCCTTTATTTCTCGGTGGTAATCTCCAGGAACAGCGACACCGTCACATCGAAGCCAGTCCGCTGTACTGGGTGACACCGGAAGCTGCTCCAACGCTGTGTATCCACGGCACGAATGACAAATATGTCGCTCATGAACAGGCTGTCTGGCTGATCGACCGTTTATCGGCGTCTGACGTTGAAGCCACCCTGATGACCATCGAAGGCGGAGATCATGGCTTCGGAAAATCGACGCCCGAGGTCAAATCTCAGATCGAAAATGCACGATTCGAATTCTTCGACAAGCATCTGAAACAGGATGCGGCAAGATTAGGAGCATTCTGACGCCGTGCATCTCGGCGAAGCATGTTGAGTCAAACTAGAACCACATGCATCAGTGCGGGAAAAGTTGCGGGGCTTTTTTGAATGGGCCGAACCCAAGGTGGTCGTCAAGGGGATTATTGTACCCATCGGGTTCGTATTGTCCTTCGCCACCCTGCTGTTTCCGGCCGTGAAACCATCGCGTCTGAACTCGGGAATACCACGGCGCGTAGTCAACGCCGAAGGTTCCCTCATTAATGTAACGACATTCACCGCGAAACGCTGTCGCTGGAGTTCCGTGCCACGCAGCACCACCGCCGACACTGTAGCCTTTGTATTTCGGACCAGGAAAACAACGCGCCAACGGTGAAATGCACAGCGGGTTGCCCGCGCGTTCCATCGGGTTCTCGGGCAATGCGTGATTCTCAGACGCAATTCCACCGTGCGTCCGCTGAGTGCTTTGTGCTTGACAATCACTGCTTGCGCAAGCTGTCACGACACCCATCACAAAGACAAGGCGAACGCAATGGCTGACGTTTTTCTTGAGGCTGCTCACGATTGTGGGGACTCGCATGTGCGGTTCTTTGTCTTCCTGTAGGGTGTGACAAGCAACGTGCAGGCACACCGAAACACTGTCAGGCAAATGGATTTCTCAGGAACTTGATATACGGCAGTCTTACGCCATCCACAAAAACCTGATCGGCGGCAACAGTACTGTTTTGCTGGGGAAGAAATCCCTGAGCGCCAAGAAATGTCACAACGTCGTCCTGATCAACGCCGTCACCACTGACGCCAAAGCCTCCGATCAACACTCCGCTCTTGTAAAGAGGAGTACTTCCGGGGAAGAACACGACTCCGTTCTGATGCTCCAATGAAGCGCTGGCATCGTGAAAATTTGTCCCAGGATTGAACGCATCATATCCGAGCACGGTATCATTCATCGCAGATGCCGCAGCCGGAGCTCCAACGTTTCTCGCAGTGGCTGGATCGATGCTGGGGTTATTCAGAATCGAAAATTCCGGGGGATCTGACCCGTCAACTCCCGCCGGAAATCGCGGCTCAGCCAGAAAGCGAAATGTGCGATTCGTGAAGGCCACGCCCGGCGCAACTCCGGGCACCTGATCTGCAGGCTGCAATGCCGCTGCGTTGGCGTAGTAGGCCGTATTTCGCGCCTTCGCCACAGCGACGTCAATCGAGAACACCGTGGCATCAGGCATTCGATACAGGCCCAAAACTTCGCCAGTTGAGTCTGTTACAGCAAAGACCATCTTTGTACGTTGCCCCATCGGCACTCGAATGGCGGCTCGGGTCTTTTCTGCGGCTGCGATCCCCTGAGTGATAATCTGATCGACTTCTGCCGCAGTGATCCCCACACCACTCTTTGCGGCAACCAACCATCCTTCGGGAACGGCCTTACCGTCCAGCAAGAGATCACCGGCGAGATTCACCTGTTGATCAGTTCCATTCACTGTTCCCTGGCCAAGACTTTGTGCAAAGTTGACTGTCTCGCGAACACCCTGAATGCCCGGCGTCGGACCAACGATCTCTAATTCGATTCCTACGAGAGTGATGTTGCCAAACGGCAGGTCGAGGCCATCGGCTGGTGGAATG
>JAYSPO010000825.1:0-4597 GCA_043722015.1 Candidatus Kuenenia sp.
GTCGTTGAGCGCGATGATTCAAAAGGTGCATAGCCTCACGACCAAGGAGCTCAACCGTCGTGAGAACAAGCCTGGGCGAAGTCGCTTATGGCAGAACTACCGTGAGACGCATTTGACCTTTCAACGGAGCTATCTCTCGCGACTTCACTACGTCCATCAAAACGCGGTGCATCATGGTTTGGTGGAAGTCGGATCGGACTTGAAATGGTGCAGCGCGAAGAAGTTCAAAGAGTCCGTGACCCCCGCATGGCTCAAGACGATCAGCAGCTTCAAGTACAACGAGATCGCCGCAGAAGACGGTGATAATGAATGAGTTCTTTGGAGTGCGGCAGCCTGCTGCCGCTTTCGATATCAGGCAGCCTGCTGGCGGGAGTGAGGCAGGTTCTTTGTGATAGTCTGTAGCCGGCTTGTCGAACAGCAGGCTGTTGGACGGAAAGCGGCAGCAGGCTGCCGCAGTCCAAAGGGGAGGACAGTGAATCATGAGATTCTTCTATCGCTCATTCGTCCGTATCGGATGCTGTGCGGCGCTGCAGGTCGCGGCCATTTGGGTAATGTCGAAATGCGGTCTGATGTTCGCCCGTTGAACCTGGCGCGGGCTTTGCCCGCAAACGAAACTCTTATGCCGTACCCATGGCTTCGCCGCCGCGTCTGGTGCGTGCCGCCGGAACGGCTCACCTTGCAGAATTACTAGATCTGAAGATTCTCCGACAGATCAACGGACAAATGCCCACACCTTCCGCGAATGTTTACCAGCGTCAGCCCTTAAAACGTTGTGCCATATCACTTTGCGGCAATTCGCACGTTGGCGCATCGGTTTTCTTGATCCATCTTTTCGGCGACTGCGTTCTTCAGTTCAGATCCTGACGAATTCGCCAGGCGCAATGGAGGGAGAAACAGTGATGAAAATCACGATCAAGGACATTAATCCAAACGAAATGCGGAAGGTTCCAGAGACAATTCGAAAATTTCAACCGCTGCGGTTTGCGATGGGACTTCTCTGTACCGCATCCGGCGTGACAATGATACTTGGAATTGGATTTCGCGTTCTTGAAAGCCGAAACATCGGTGGTGACTTCACTATGCCGTTGATCGGGATCTGCGGATTACTGGGAGTTATGCTGCTGGGGGCCGGATTCGGGGTGATGGCGACGTCATCGTCCGGATTCGACGAAGCGGAATTCGATCGCCTTGCCACGGCTGGCAATATCTCCGCCGTCAGTCAGTCCGAACGAGACAACAGTGACTACCGCGAGGATCAGGATGCGCACCAAACGGTCGCTTGAGATCAAAAGCAGCACGCTGCCCGGAGAAATTCAATGGACCCTGGTCACTGACTAGTTCGACTGTCCCATTATGTTCGTAGTGCCGCCTTTAGGCGGAAATTGAGCCTGCCAAACCCTGAACATTCAGCCTGTTTTCCGGCTAGAGCCGGGACAACAAGCGAATCTCGGACAGTCGAACTAATGCTCTGTCAGCAATGGATTGATGGGTGGCCGGGGTGGAGGGCACCAGCCTGAAACCTCGGGGCTTCCTTCGCTCCGCTCAGTCCAGCCCCGGCCACTCGATCCATCAAGGCACGACTGACCAGGCACCAGGCGGCATGTTAATCGTTCAATTCTTTGTAGCTTCTGCAATTAAGCCAGGCCGTACAGCATCCGGATCAGACTGTGGCCGTCGGCAGGATGTGGTGTGTCTCGTCGGTGAGTCATCATTCTGAGTACAGGCGGTGTCACGATGAAGGCGCAGTTATCGACCACGCTTGGGCATGTCGGCAGAGACTGCTGCTGCAGACTTAAGCCGGAAACGAAGTCCGGCAAGGGTTTACAGCTTTGCCGAAGAATCCTGCCGACTTTGACGATTGTTTGGCACGGAGGATGCCATTAATACTTGTATCAACATCGGTCAGACATCCCGAACGCGATACAAGGCTTAAGAAATGATCGTTCCTGAACTCATCCTTCAGGACGAGGCCCCACGCGAAAGGTTGTTTCTGGCGAACTTTGATGCAGCCCTGCTTTGGAAAAGGGGTCAGGAACCAATAGCCAAATGGCCCAAATGGTGCTTCGCACTATTGGTTCCTGACCCCCTTTGCCAAAGCGAGATCCCCTTCTGAACATCCTCTCTGCTGACATGCCCATGAAAGGAATTAATCATGTCCATCAGCAATCTGCAGCTCGAACAGCAACTCCTTGACTCCGACGCTGGCCGCGCTGTGTACGATGCACTTATCCAGGCTAACATTGATCTGCGATGTGTGTCACTTGAACTTGTCAAAGACATGCTCAACGCCGAATACCGCCATCGCCACCGCATGGGTTGGCCAAACAGTCGAGTTTGCCTGTCGGCCAGAGTCTGATTCAGGTCATTCCAGCTTTGGCAACCTTGCGACAACAATTCCCGGCATCATCGTGGTGAGTTTCGGGCCCTCGAAATCGACGAGGGACGAATTGATCCACGGTGATGTCTGGTCTGCCAGGTCAGCACCAGATTCGACTGCGGCTGACGATGTTTCATCAAAAATCAGATCTGCCAGCAGCACACCATTGTTCGTCAACTGCGATTCCGGCAGGCTCACGGGCTGTCCCAGTGCCTTGTCGATGTACACCGCTGTTGTCACGGACGGTGGCACCACTGCCGGATTCCCGGTTTCACCACCGCGAACCTGCACCTGCATCGCATCAGGTCGCCATGCGGCCGGAGGCTGCAAACGCACAATTGCCATTTGCGGTGAGAACACAGATTCTGTGACGGTCATGTTGAGGCTCAAGCGATCAATACCTCCACTGTGAATGATTGCATCCACAACGCTGAATCCAAATCGTTGCGTAACGTTTGTGCAGAACAGATCCCACGAATCTGAGTCACCTTTCCGGAATTCGCACAGGATGCCGCTGCCTCGATTCGCCAGCAACACGTTGTCCAGTTCGCAACGTCGCGGAGGATGATTGAAGGACGCCGCGTAGCCGCCACCGGCAAACACGCTGTTCCGAATCATGACACTGCTCTCTGTTCCCGACAACTGATGCCATGCCACGCCAACGAAATTATCTTCCACTGCCGGCGACTGGATCACACATCCCTCGATCGTCAATGCACCACTCTGTATTGCAAGCAGATGCGACATCACCGGATGGTTGGAAGCTTCACCGGTGACCGCGTCCGATTGCTGCGCCACAGTGATCCCATGCAGCTCCAGCGTGCGCGCCTGCAACACCCATTGCGTACCGACGGGAACGACAATGTCAGCCGGCGGTGCCCCATCACTTTCAATTCGCAGAGTACCGGGGAATTCACGGCGTTCCGCCAGATACGTGGTGCCCGATTCCAGATGAATCACGCCGTTCGCATCAATCGGCGGCAGCGCGATCGGTCCGGGAATCCTGGCCACAATTTCTGTAGGCAGAGTGTCCGCTGTCACGTTGGGAACGGGATCAGGGCTGGATGTCAGACGCAGGGGTTTCGGCAGCACGCCGTTTCGAGCGGCGAGGAATACGAGCATCCCCAGCACGGAAACTGCCGCGGTCGGCCAGAGCCAGGACAGACTGTTGCGACCTGTCCGCACACGTGGTCGCACAATCCGGCGTATGGCATGGTCGGGCATCCGTCGAGCCAGCGCGCGGCTGTGACTGAGGCTATTGCCGGACGCGGCTTTCCATGCCTTCAGGACTTCCGTGCTGCTGCCGGGACGCAGTTCCGGTGAGCGGCGCGTCATCGATTGAATCAGCCGGGACATCCATTCCGGACAATCAGGCACGGGACCGCGCACATCAGCGATATCGTGATCTTTTTGTTTCATCATCCGCGTGACGGGGTCAGCACTCAGCACCACCGGGCGACTTGTGAGCAACTGCCAGAGCAAACATCCCAAAGCATAAAGTTCACTGCGGGCGTCGGCCGCTCGGCCTGTGCCGACCTGCTCCGGAGCAATGCCATCACAGTCCCGCAGCGTCAGTTGATCCGTGAGTGCAAACGCGGGCTGACCAAGTCGTCGCGAGAACGGATCGACGAGATGAATACCTCCCCGCAGGTCAAGTCGCACATTGCGCGGGACAAGATCACCATGAAGCAAGCGAACGGATTCAAGCCAGGTCAGTGCGGAAAGGAGTTCACGTCCAACTTCGGCCACCACTTCCCATGGCAATCGCCCGCCTCGAATCAGCAATTCCTCCATCGACCAGCCCGGGATAAATTTCGATACGAAGAAGTGAGCGGATGACTCCGTCCCTGATCCTGATTGACCAGAACCGGGATTCTGCGACGGCACAGACGCAACGACTTCCTGCGGCACCGTCAACGATGGCGGAATCGTACCTCGGCGACGATCGATCGATGACAGCAATTCTTCCATGCGTTGGTCAGGTTGTCCGGCTCTGCCAGCGGATAGTTGACGTAACACAAACTGCTGACGCTGTTGACCATCTGTGGCCAGATACGTTGATCGACCGAGAGCTCGTTGACGCTGAAATCGTCCAACAACGACGGAATCGGCTGCTTCGGTCTGAAGTCGATCAGCCTGCCATGCGGTCAGAAATCTCTGCTGGACGAGTGCATCCAGCCAGACCGAATCAAAGTCGGGCAGATCATGGCAGAGTCGCCT
>JAYSPO010000826.1:0-5402 GCA_043722015.1 Candidatus Kuenenia sp.
CAGTCACTTCCGATGCGAACGTATGTGCATGGCAGGTTTATCGATGGTCACGTCTGGTATTTTTATCTGTATGGCCTGTTGGTGAAGATGCCGCTGGGAACCTTGACATTGCTGGCCATCTCATTGTACGCCCGATGCACAGTACGTGACGTCCCTGGAAACCGCCATAACGACTTCGTACTGTGGCTGCCAGCCTTGACGGTATTGTGCATGGCGAGCTGGGTGACGTCATACAAGTTTCTCCGTTACATCCTGCCGATACTACCGTTTGTGTTTGTCTGGATGGGCGATGCGGCGATCTGGATGAAAGAAGCTGGACCATGGCGTAGACGTGTTGTCTGGAGTTTGGTCGGGTGGTCTGTCATCAGCAGCCTTGCGGTGTTTCCTCATAGTCTCTCATACTTTAACGAAGCGGCCGGCGGAACATGGAATGGTCATGCCCACCTGCTTGGTCCAAGCTATGACTACGGTCAGGACTTCTTATTTCTGAAGAAGTGGGTCGAATCACATCCAGAAGCGAAGCCGCTTTACGTGGAATGTAACAATTGGGTTGATCCTAGGATCGTCGGTGTTCAGTCGACGAAAAAGACGCCACGGCTCGGCCCAGAGGCAGGGTGGTACGTTCTAAGTACGAATGTTCTGCGCGGTTCGCTGCGGCTTCAGTATCCGACCGATGGCACCGCCAGATCAGAATATGAATACATTGAGTCATTTCTTGGAAAGATACCTGTCGCGAGTTCCGGCTATTCAATCCGGATTTATCAGCTGGACTGCGCGGAAGCAAACAATATGCGGGACAGACTAGGACTGGCGCTGATCGAGTGTGATGTTGAGGAATAGTGACGCATCGCTAAGTAATCATGATTTTCAATTATTTAGAGTTGAAACTCATCGTGGTATGGATTCCTTGGTGCAATTCGAGCAACGTGGCGAATGTCGCGATGGCGGCTTTCAGCGATCCTTAGTAATGTTCCAGGATTCGGGAGTTATACAAAGCGTTTTATTGCGGATGTGTGTTACGAACATCGGGCTTGCCTCCATACGGCGCCTTGTGCCAAAACTGAAACTGTCGAGATGGACAAGGAACGTAGCCGAGGGGATAATGAAAGCGGGGGGACTTCTACAGATTTTACTGCCCCACCCAAAGTCGGCTCGTTTCGCCAATAGGAAGCAAGTACAATGTGCCGGACAAGACTGACTTGCAGAATCGGGCAATCCCCAAGAAGTCACAAGGGATTCACCGCGATTGAGTTGTTGGTTGTCATCGCGGTGATTTCCGTGATTCTGGCGATGGTGGTACCCGCAGTGATGAATGTTCGCGAGGCAGCAAGGCGAACGCAGTGTCAAAACAACTTGAAGAATCTGGGACTAGGCATGCTGAATCACGCGGAGTCTCTCAAACGATTTCCTGCGTCCGGATATTTTGGCACCTCAAACGGTTTCTATCATAATTGGGTGGTGGAAATACTGCCTTGGATTGATCAGGCCAGCATCTATAACCAGTGGGATCTCACTGAGACATACAACATACCGGGACATGTGAACCTTGCCAACACATCGATTCCGGTGTTGATCTGTCCCGACGATATCAGCGCTGTTGGTCAGGGAGATCTGAGTTACGCCGTCAACAGCGGGTTTGGTTGGACAGGACTGCGGTCGGTTCGTCAGTTACGCGGTGCCATTGATTTGAACGGCGATGCACTACCAGACCTGGATACGGGAAAGCCCAGTGATCGCGAGCTGCTGCTGCAGTCCGGACTGTTCTTTGTGGAGAACTGGCCGAAGAATACCGGTGACAAGCAGCATCACACTCTTGGCAGTGTCTCCGACGGTCTGTCCAATACGATAATGATTGCCGAGAGCATTCGCTCGGGTGCGGATCCGAATGCTCATCCCAGCATGCCGGCAAACTGGGCTTGTCCGCTGGCCGAACGGAGTGCGTTTTATCTAAGTGGATATGTGTGTGAGAATCTGAACTGTACTCCGGGCCAAGTCGATTACCGCTTGGCAAACAGCCGTGATCTGCCTTACGCCTCGGAAGCGATCAATTCGGCTCGCACCCAAGCAGAAGGAGAAGCTCCATGGGCATCATCGTGGCATTCCGGTGGTGTCTATGCGGTGTTCGCGGACGGTCACGTTCAGTTTCTGTCGGAAGGCGTGGACGGAGGGATTTACGCGGCATTGCTGAGTCCTCAAGGAGGGCATATGACGGGCTCACTTTCCCAGTCCGCTTTTGTTCCGGGTGATTATTGAACAGATTCGGGATGAGCAAAGCGAGAAATCGATGAACAGCCAGTTTTATCGACAGACAGACGATGGAACGGAATTTGGGCCATTCTCGCGCGATGCGCTAAAGGACTTCGTTGCCAGTGGCCAGTTGCTCGAAAATGATTTACTGCGTTCTGTGAATAGTAGCGTCTGGGTGAGTGCCCGGCGGATCGAAGGCCTGTTTCGAAAAGTGGACGGCGAAGTTTCCATTAAAGGTGATCGATCATCATATGAGGCACAGATTGCTGAACTGATTGCAAATCCGGCAACGCTTAGCGGCCAAGGGTCGCGGGACCGTCTATCATTAGCAGGGTGGCAGGATCAGGTTGGCTGGGAAGTTGTTTTGGCCGCAATCCTGGTAATTGGCGCTGCCGTGGACATGATTTGGGGCACGTCCGAGAGTACACGGTTTCCAGTAGCGCAAGGACGGCACGCGGATGTTCGACAGCACTACTTTTTCTTCGACACTGGCCCGTGGTCGATTCTGGAATACGTGCTGCTATGGTTCGACGCGGTGTTGCTCATCGGCGCTTTAGCGTTCGGGCGGCGTATCTTGAGTAGGCGAAAGTGACATGCATGTCGGTTTGACTAAGAGTGATGGCTCTCAGATTGGTGCAGCGATGCTGCCGGTGGTCTCGGTGGTCATGCCCTGCCTGAATGAAGAACTTACCGTTGGACGATGTGTGGAACAGGCAGTAGCGGCCTTGGCAGCGCTTGGGCTTCTAGGTGAGGTCGTTGTCTGCGATAACGGTTCCACTGATAATTCCCAACGAATCGCCAGTCAGGCGGGTGCTCGCGTCGTGAGTTGTTCGGAACGCGGCTATGGCAACTCCGTGCGCACGGCCATTTTGACATCTCTTGGTGAGTTCATCGTGGTGGCCGATACCGACGGAAGCCACGATTTATCCTCGCTGGGAGCATTTGTTCGTCCGCTTCAGCAGGGAGCAGATCTAGTTATTGGCAATCGCTTTCGGGGTGGTATTGCAGCGGGCGCCATGCCGCGGCTGAACCGTTACTTCGGAAATCCCGGGTTAACATGGCTGATTAATCGACTTTGCCATGCAGGTGTCGGTGACACGCAATGTGGAATGCGAGGAATGACGCGTGCGGCGTCCGAACGCATGGCACTTGAATGCGAGGGAATGGAACTTGCCAGTGAAATGCTTGTTAAGGCGGCTCGGAGTGGACTACGGATCGTCGAAGTACCTACGCGGATGTTTCGTGACGGACGCGACCGAGGGCCACACCTGCTTCCGGGAAGTGATGGCTGGCGGCATCTGAAGTTTCTGCTGATGTTCAGCCCTTTGCATCTGTTTTTGATTCCGGGTGCAGTTGCGACCGTTCTGGGGCTGCTGCTGACATTGTTGCCGCTGAGAGGAGTGTTTCGTGGCGGTCGGTACTATTTGGATATCCACTGGATGGTGCTGGGGGTGCTGCTGCTGTTGATGGGTATCCAAATCATGCAGTTCGGCGTGATTGCTCGGCTGTACACAGTTGTGCATTGTTTTCCAGAGTCTGATAAGACGCTCGACTGGCTGCGAAGGCATCTCCGACTGGAACGCGGGTTGATTGCAGGAATTCTGCTGTTCGGTATCGGACTAGCGGTGGATTTGTGGATTGCCGTGGAATGGATTCGGCCGGGGCCGGCTTTAATGCAGGTGCGACCGGCGCTCTTGGCAACCGCTCTGATGGCGATTGGCACACAGACGTTTTTTTTTTCGTTCCTGTTCGCCATCATGCAGCGCCGCCCGGCTAAGACTCAGGACAGGCAGTAATTATGACGACCCCATGGCTGTCCGTTGTGATGCCGACGTTCAACGGCGAATCCTGGATTCGTACGGCTATGGAGAGTATTTGTCGACAGGATGACGATGAAATTGAAATCCTTGTTGTGGACGATGGTTCCACCGATGCCACGCTGGAACATATTGCTGCGTACGCCGGCCGGCTGCAACTGGAAATTGTGAGCCGTGCGCATTCCGGCAACTGGATAAAGAGTGTTAATCACGGTATGGAGAGGGCGCATGGTCGGTATGTTTGCTGGCTGCATCAGGATGATGTGTGGGAGTTTGGGCGGCTGAAGGCATTGAGAGGGTTACTTGAGACTTCTCCGGAAGCCGACATTGTCCTGCACCCCTCAAACTTTATTGATTCGACTGGTCATCGTGTGGGGAGGTGGAGTTGCCCGCTACCAAAGACCACCGGTATGCTGTCAGCAGAGATTGTCTGGGAGCGGCTACTCGTGCAGAACTTTATCGCGAGTTGTGCTCCCGTTTTTCGAACGGACGCGGCGAAGCGCATTGGTTCGGTAGATGAGAAGTTGTGGTATACAGCAGACTGGGACTACTGGCTAAGATTGACCGCTGCCGGGCGAACGCTGTTTCATTCTGAGCCGCTGTTGTCGGTACGAATTCACGCTGAATCTCAAACGATGCGTCGAGCTGTAGGTAGCGACATCCTTAGGGAACAATACGAAACGATCCTTGAAAGGCATCTCGCGCCCTGGGTGCTAATCCACAAGTCACGGAGAGGCGTCGGCGCCCGGGCACGTCTCTCAGCTGAAATCAACCTGGCCTTAGCCGACTGGTCACGCGGTCGTCACAGCGAGTGGTTAGCACTGGTTTTAAGAATGATTACTCTTGGACCTGCAAATGGCTGGTTGTATCTAAGTCACTCTCGAATCATCGACCGAGTCTTCAGCCGACTCAGAGCGCGGCAAAAGCATTTCCCAATCCGCAGGCAAAGATAGGTTCAATTGACTTCGAAGGTACTAGTAAATGCGATATCCATTACGGGATACAACGGTCGCACCATTTCGGTGGGTCGTGCAGGCAAGGCCAGCGCACACTAAATAGCTTTGATACCAAGGACTTGCATCAGGAAGTCATCATTCCAGCCGCAGAGTTGTCGTTTCATGGCGAGGCTTTCTTTGCCGGGGTGTTGCTTCAGGAGTGATAAAGTGAAGCGCCGAATCCATGCCAGGTTCTCGGCGATCGTACGTTGTCGAATTCTTAATCCATCTTCGCCATAGGTGACGCATCGATCGTGATGATGGCGCCTTTCAGGTCAACCAGTCTCAGCACTTCAGGAATCGCTGTAATTTCATTGGATTTTTCTTCTGTGGCGACTTGTGC
>JAYSPO010000827.1:0-1919 GCA_043722015.1 Candidatus Kuenenia sp.
GTGCTCACGACTGTACAGAAGCCGCGACTCCCCTGTTTCAAGCCTTTCTCTGCCGATGTGTAGATGATTTCTTCAATCATGATGTTTCGCACTTTCAGCGGAATGAATGCGACTGAGTCCCGAAGGGACGGCATGTTGTAGCCACGGGCGCGAGCCCGTGGACCGATTTGAAGAATGACGGTGAGTCCCGAAGGGACGACATGAACCCTGCGGCGCAGACACATGTCGTCCCTTCGGGACTGGAAAACGCGATCGGGGAACGATCCACGGGCTCGCGCCCGTGGCTACAACCTGTCGCCACTCCGTGGCTGAAACACAACCTGAACTCACTCGGAACGACATTGACTAAAAATAAACGATCCCCAGGGCGTTGCCCTGGGCCATCACATTGTGTGCCTTTGGCACGGAACACATCGAAAAACGTTCAACCACCCGGTGTCGCACAGATCAACCCAGGGATTGTCCTCTGAATCGCATACAACAATGGAACTTCCGCCCATGCCGGAGCGATTTCGCTGGGCTTAATTCCCAATGCCAGTCGCGATGATCCGTCCTTCGACTGAGTGCCTGTCATCTCCTGTGGAGAACAGCCCAATGCACTCACAGGAATGTAAGTCACATCTTCAAAGAACCCTTCGGCAGACGTCACAATTTCGGGGGCCAGCTTCAGGAGCAGGTTTCGAAATGAGTCCGAGACTTTTTTGAGTTGGCGGACATTGAACTGATTCATTCCGTTCGGCAGTTCCTGAAGAATCCAGTCTCTGGTGAGCGGCTTGCCATTCGCAATGGTGGCCCATGCGTCGTATTTCGTCAGCACGACGATCAAAGGACGTTTGTCTCTTTGCCCCGGTGGCAATTTCGTCTCAGCGCGAATCCGTCGTGTGGCTTCAGTCAGGATCAAGTCCTGCCTGAAACTGCTGACGTCGTCATTCACTTGTGGATCATCACTTTTTCCGTGGCACAGCCTTCTCACCTTCGAATGCTGCGTGAGATCGAAAACAAAGAGCAGAGCTTTTGCCACCGCCAAATGCCGCGTGCCTGGCGAGGTGGCATTCTGGGCTCCTGGCAGAAAATGCTCGCCCGCATTGTCATAAAGGCAAATCGTGCGTCCGTTCTTTCGAATCGTTTTCGCCTTCGGATGAGTAGGGAGTAAACGCATTCGAAAGATAAACGGTTTCGGAAGAAGCATCATTCTGCCATGCTCCATTTCTATCTGCTCGTAAAGATCTCCATCCAGCTCCGTTTTCGGAAGTGCGACCAGCCTGTCTCTCTTCGAATTCAGGAAGAGGATTTCTTCGTATTCATGCAACTTGTGGTTGGCGATCGGATCCGAGTCTTCAAAACTGATCCCGAACTTTTGTCCCAACAAGGTCCGAAGCTGCCACAACGAAGCCGACAAAAAATAAGACTTGCCTGAGCTCGGTGACCCCAAAATTGAAAAGAAAGCCATCGGAAGTTCAAGCACATCACGAGGAAGGCTCAGGTGACATCGCGGACAAGCCAACTCCAGACACGACTCACCTTTCGCATCGATCGCCTGCCCTGAGATATCGAATTGAGTGGGAAGAAACCGCCGATGTCCTTCCGGCACTTTGGGGTCATCCTGCAGGCTCGGATGTACGGAAATCCATTTCGTATCATACGGAGGAAACTGAAACCAGCAGTGTGGACAGGTGATTTTCGCCAGCAGCGATCCAAGAGCGGATGGGGATTGAGTCGACATGTTGTTGGTCGCCTTGCTGTCTCGACAAGTTGAAGGAGCTCTTATTCACCGCAACAGCACCCGTGCAGGCAAACCCTCTCGGCATTGGTTCGGCACAACACGCGGGTAGTATAAGGCAAGTTCTGGGTTCATTGCCACTACCCTGCCCAGAATGCCGCGAATTCGACTGCGTGACATCGAAGCTGCACTCAACCAT
>JAYSPO010000828.1:0-2774 GCA_043722015.1 Candidatus Kuenenia sp.
GCTCGTCGAGTTCGCTTCCTTGAAGAGATTGATTGACCTGCTGCAGAAACGCTGAGTCCTGAAATTGCTCCTGTTCCGATGGCTCACGACCGAGCGCAAGTTGGTACAGTTTCGCCAGTCTCGCGGTGGTGTCTTCTGTTGCTCCACAAATCTGTCCGGCAAGATCAGCAGCGGCCTGCATGACGAATTCGCTGTTCATCATCAACAACGCCTGAGGCGCAACGGTGGTTGTGGAGCGGTCGCCCGTCGGAACGGCGGGGTCGGGAAAGTCCAGGAGCTGAAACACGTCAAAGACGTTGTTACGAATGACAGGCAAATACAGCGATCGGCGGTGACTGCTGTAGTCCGACTTGTCGATGGAGGTATGGTCAAACAGGTAGCCCCTGTTCTTGACCTGCAGCAGTGATCCGCCCCTTGTCCGGTCCAGCGATCCGCTGATCTGCAGAATGGTATCCCGGACTTCTTCGGCATCCAGCCGTCGGACGCGGAAACGTCCCAGGAGTCGATTTTCCGGATCTCGCTCAACTGTTTGCACAGAAACGACACTGCTCTGCTGATACGTGCCGGAGTTCAGCAGTAGTCGATGAAATGTCTTCAGCGACCACTCATCGGCCATGAATCGTCTGGCCAGCCAGTCGAGCAGTTCCGGATGAGTCGGCTGTTCGCCGAGAATGCCAAAATTTTCGGTCGTGCGGACAAGGCCCTCGCCAAAGTGCCATCGCCAAAACCGATTGACGAGCACCCGAGCAGTCAGTGGATTCTGAGCGTCAGTCAACCACTGTGCCAGTTCCCGCCGACCGCTCTGCGCGGAGCTGAAAGTTGGTGTCTTTGGGCCCTGCATCACCGGCGGAAGGTGTCGTAAAACAACAGCTCCCAGTTTCGAGGGATTCCCGCGCACATGGATGGCTGCGTCAGCGATCTCATCTTCCATGACACCCATCGCCGATGGGTAATCCGGCAGCGTTTTTTCCAGCGTCGCCAGTTCGTCTCGCAGTTTTACAAGTTTGGTTTTGGTGACTTCCGGGTAGAGCGACTCCAGCGACTCCGGTGGTGCCTCAAGGCCCGGCAAACCGCTTCGCGCCGATTCGTCGGCCTGGGCAACCAGAGATTCGATTTCCTGCTTCTTCGCGGCAAGCTGAGAGTCGTATGCAGCCTGCATTGCGGCGGCTTCAGGAGTCTTCAGCAGATGCTCATGCCATATGGCCACCTTGGTGTAAGTGTCCATCGTGCGCGTGCTTTTGAAAATGCCCGCCAGCCCGTAGTAGTCCGCCGCATCGATCGGGTCGAACTTGTGGTCATGACACCGGGCACACCCAAATGTCATTCCCAGAAAAGCACGCCCCACCGTATCGATCTGCTCATCCACGATGTCCATTCGCATTTTGGGCTGATTCACTTCCGCCAGTACCTTGGGACCGATGGAAAGAAAACCCGTCGCAATCAAAAACTGGTGACGCTCGTCGTCAGATGTTGACTCCAGCAGATCGCCGGCGATCTGTTCAGTGATGAAGCGGTTGAAGGGTTTGTCCGCATTGATGGAGTCCACAACGTAGTCACGATAACGCCAGGCATTGCCGTGTGCGACATTTTCATCAAGGCCATTTGAATCCGCGTAGCGTGCTACATCCAGCCAGTGACGACCCCATCGCTCGCCATAAGCCGGCGATGCCAGCAGACGATCGACAAGTTGTGCGTAAGCATCTGGTCGCTCGTCAATCAGAAACGACGCCATCTCGTCCGGCGTCGGCGGAAGACCCGTCAGATCAAATGTCACGCGACGAATCAGCGTTCTCCTGTCGGCCATTGGAGCCGGAATCAAATGTTCGGCTTCGAGTCTGGCCAGGACAAATCGATCCACGTCTGACTGGACCCAGGCCGTGTCTCGAACTTCAGGTACCTGCGCGGCAACCGGTGGCTGGAATGCCCAGTGTCCCGGATCACGAAATCGTTTTTCGGTGAGCGGCACATCCGGATACGGTGCTCCCAGCGCGACCCACTGAACCAAAGTCTCAATCTGTCGAGCGCTCAGCTTTTCATCCTGAGGCATCTTCAGGTCTTCGTCTTCATGACGAATCGCCCGGATCAGCAGACTGGCATCCGGCTGCAGCGGAATCACCGCCGGACCGGAATCTCCACCCTGAAGCATTGCAGCTCGAGAATCCAGCCGCAGTCCGCCCCATTGTTTTTTTTCGCCATGGCATTTGAGGCAGTGATCAGCCAGCAGCGGGCGAACATCGGTTTCGAAGAACTTGCGATGTTCATCTGAGATCGCCTGCGGCGGCACTGATGGAGATTCTTCGATCAGCATGGAAATCAGCAGGAGAATGATCACCGGACCGCCTTTCTGATTCTAGTGCTCTGACAATCGTGTTTTGATGTGTGCCACTGGCTCTGCCAGTGCTTCCTGCAAAATGGGGCACTGGAAAAGCCAGTGGCACACAACCCATCAATGAATGCGTGACAGAGCACTAGCTCTATCGCCGCTGTTCGTAATCGTGGCTCGATGATTGAGAGGTCGCTGCCAATCCTGGGGCGCAAGCCACCGTCCCCGATTTTGTCATAAACTCCGCGCGACCATGAGTGAGACAATTGGCGAGCGGCATGCGTCAGCTTGCCGGTACAAAAACGAGGTACCGGAGGGCTCACGCCACTCCGCTCGCCGGACTCATTTTCCGACCGCGCGGAGTATTGTACCGCCTGCAAGGCGAGTCACAACTTCAATGAACCTGAATCTGCGGCCACGGGTACGATCTGGCTGGCTATTTCTGAATGAT
>JAYSPO010000829.1:0-2721 GCA_043722015.1 Candidatus Kuenenia sp.
ACACCGGGAGGATCAGAAATTCGATTTGTGGATGTGACTCTGGACGCCGGAATCGCATCGGCGCGCGGGGCGGGCCTGGGTGTTATTGCTGCCGACTTCAACGGTGACGACTGGATTGATGTTTACGTGGCAAACGATGGCCACGGAAACTTTCTGTGGATTAATCAGCAGAACGGGACGTTTGAGAATCAGGCCGTTCTCCTGGGTGTTGCCTACGATCCTGTCGGACAGGGGCAGGGAAGTATGGGGCTGTCATTGGGTGATTTGAATGGAGACAGCCAGCCTGATCTGGTTGTTTCGAATCTTGATGGTGAATCCAACGCCGTTTATACAAGCGTTGGCACTGGGTACGTTGACAATTCCATCTCGTCCGGAGTGGCCGAGCGAAGCTTTGGAATGACGGGATTCGGGATTGCACTATTCGATGCTGACAACGACGCCGATCTTGATCTGGCCGTCGCAAACGGACGCGTGCGGCGAAAAGCAATGCGTGACAGTCTCGCAGGTTCAGGATCTGCATCGCCATCAGCGAAAAGCCAGGAGAATCATTCGTTCTGGCATGATTACCAGGAGCATAGCCAACTGCTGTTGCAGTCCGATGGCAGGTTTGTCCCAGACACGTCACGCGGAAATGACCTGATCAAATCTGCCGCCATCGGTCGTGGACTTTGTCCTGGTGATGTCAACAATGACGGTCGCCTGGATTTGCTCATGACATTTCTCGATCGACCGGCTGCGATTTACGTCAACAATTCGGAAAAATACGGACATTGGCTTTCGGTACGCCTGGTCGAACCTCAGCTTGGTGGCCGGGACGCAACAGGTGCTCGGGCGACCCTGATCACCGCCAGTGGTCGCCAGAATCGATGGCTGTTTGGCGGAGGAAGTTATCAGTGTGCCTCAGACTTTCGACTCCATTTCGGACTGGGCGTCGAGGAGCAGTTCGATGCGATCGAAGTTGTCTGGCCAAATGGGGACAAAGAAATATTCTCAGGTGGCAAGGCAGATCAGTTCATTACGCTGAAACACGACTCAGGATCATCGAAGTGACTCATTCCGATTCCGCCCATACGAGTAGGCAGATTTCGCTGAAATCTGCTGGGCCGACTTCGGCGAAGTCGGCCTACACGAGTCGGCCTCAAAATATTGCATTGCCAAAAACCTTCTCAGAAAAACTAGATTATCAACATTTGCGGAACAGAGGCGATTCCAGTGCTACAGGTGAGAACATCGTTTCGTCGATGGTTGTTGTACGGCGGGACAGTCATCGTTCTGGGCTCGGCTGCTTTCTGGATCCTGAAGCCCGCAGCCAAGAATCCGGTTTCCCCCCCGGAGGTCGATCTTACCGGTGCGTCGGCTCCATTGAGAGATTTGATCACGAACGCTCGCGAAGCCGTCGTTCGTTCACCAGGCACGGCAGATCACTGGGGACGTCTGGGAATGATTCTGCTTGCGAACGAACGGGACGTGGACGCAGTGCTGTGTTTCCAGCAGGCAGCGGCTCTCGATCCAGGTGATTTCCGATGGCACTATTACCTGGGGCTCACATTAGCGGCATTGGATCGTGAACTGGCGATTTCAGCCTTTACAAAGGCTTGTGAAATTCAGGCGAATGATCCAATGGCCCATTCCCGTCTGGGTGAGTTGCTGCTGGCAACCGGAAATCTTACTGAGGCAGCCATTCATCTGGAACAAGCAGTTCGCCACAGCAGAAATTCTGATCCAAGGCCACTTCAGGCATTGGCACGGATTCGACTTCTGGAAGGCAGAATTGCTGAGGCACGCCAACTTGCCGATGAGGCATATCGCCTTGCTCCGGACTCCCGGATGGTTCTGGAGGTGCTCGCCCAGATTCTCAGTCGCCAAGGGGAAAAGGAAATTGTCCAGAAATTACTGCATCAGATCCAAAGCCTGCCGGATCAGTCTCTTCCATGGATGGATCCTTATGCGGATCAGGCACTGGCATTCAGGTTTGACGCATCCCGCATTGAGGATGCTGCACGCACATTGGCAGAAAACGGAGATTCAGAAGGAGCAGTTCGGCTATTGCTGACGGAGATGCAAAAATCATCCAGCAGTATCTCCATCCGCTTGACGCTGGCTCAGGTTTACATACAGGGGCGAAGATTTGAAGACGCCCTCGGTGTACTCAATGCCGCACAGGCATCTGCACCGCAGAATGCAGAAGTCCGATTCCGCCTCGGCGTCGTGAAGTATCTTCAGCATGAGATTCCGCAGGCTGCGGAGTATTTCCGGCAAACTTTGCAGCTGAAACCAGACCATGCTTTGGCGCTCTACAATCTTGGTACCTGCTGCCTGCAACTGGAAGATCAGCAGGGAGCGATCGATGCATTTGAGGCCACGCTGCGGATTTCTCCGGACCAGAATCTCGCACGTCTTCACCTGGCAAAACTGATGATTCAACAGCAGCGTCCTGCAGACGCACGAGAACACCTTCGAAGAGTTCTCGACAACTCTCCGGAGAATGCTGAGGCGAAAGAGTTGCTTCGGCAGATTGATACGAAAACAAAACCGGGGGAATGACAGAATTGCATGACCGACATCGTCGCTGTTTTCTGACTTTGCCGTAGTCTTCCAGGCCAGTTTCCCGGCTTGGAGACCCCATCCGCCTCGTGCGGATGGTGAATCAGATGGTTGGCTAAACACGCCACTTTTCAACGCTGCACAAGACCCCGTCCGTCTTGCACGGATGGTGAATGA
>JAYSPO010000830.1:0-1275 GCA_043722015.1 Candidatus Kuenenia sp.
GAGAACTCTGGTATCCTGTGAGCGGACTCAAGGCCGAAGGGCGAGGCGGACTGTTCGGGATGGCTATCATCCTGACGAAGAATTCTGCGGGCGAGCGGACGAGTCCGGTCAAGCGGGGATTCTGGACGGTGCATCATTTGCTGGGCCAGCATTTTCCGCCTCCTCCCGCCGACGTACCGGAACTACCGAAATCAGAAAAGGAAGCCAGCCAGACAATTCGGGAGCTGCTGGCGGCTCATGTGGCTGATTCAAAGTGCACCATGTGCCACAAGCACTTTGACAGTCTGGGGTTGGCGATGGAGGGCTTTGACGCGATTGGCCGTTGGCGAACGAAGGATAGTGCCGGACGTTCCATCGATAATCTGGCCGAATTGCCGAATGGAGAAACTGCCCGAGGAATTCCGGGGCTGATCGAGTATATTGAACAGCATCGACGTGAGGAGTTTATCCGGACATTGTGCCGGAAATTCCTGGGGTATGCTCTGGGACGTTCGGTGAAACTGTCGGATGAATCGCTCCTCGCCGAAATGGAAACCCGCCTGGCCGCCCATGATTACCGTTTCTCTGCGCTGTTTGAAGTTGTTGTTCGAAGTCCTCAATTCCGTCAGCAGCGTGGTCGCGACTTTGTCACGGCCAGCCAGCCCTGAGTGTGAAACACAGAAAGTCCCCTCCACATGAACCGCCGCCGCAACTCACCTCGCGTTTCACGTCGTCTCGTCCTGAATGGACTTGGAGCCACTGTCGCACTGCCGTGGCTGGAGTCAATGAAACTGTTCGCTGCGGAGACGGCGAAGACTCCGCCAAAGCGATTTGCCTTTCTGTTTTTCGGAGACGGTATCCATCCTGCCGAATGGTGGTCCAAAGGAAGCGGTGCTGATCTGGAACTCGGCCCGGCGTTTGCGTCGCTCGAACCGGTCAAGCAGAAAGTGAATTTCATCCACGGGCTGGCACATCCGGACAATGTTGTCGGCGGACATGCCAAGGGAGCCGCGGGAATTCTGACCGGGATACAGCCTCAGGGTGGTCGCCAGATTCGCGCGGCCACGAGTCTGGATCAGTACCTCGCTCAGCGTTTTGGTGATGAAACGGTTTTGCCGAGCCTTGTGCTGGCCTGCGAACGTCCCGTGAGCGGATTCCATGAGTCGGGTTACTCAATGATGTATTCGTCTCATGTTTCCTGGAGCTCTCCGGTTTCTCCGGTCCCTTCAGAGCTCTATCCGTCACTGGCGTTTGACAGCCTGTTTGAAAGCAAGAGCAACCGGACGCACATCAGCG
>JAYSPO010000831.1:0-1006 GCA_043722015.1 Candidatus Kuenenia sp.
GTTTCGGCCAGGTGTGACCATCATCGTTTGATATCCACAACGTCATCGTGCAGGGACCTCGACGATCGACAACAAACGCCAGCAATCGGCCATCAGCGAGTTGCAGCGGAGCGGCGATCTGGCCCGGAATCGTTGTTTCACGAATGTCCTCGCCCGTGATCAGCAATTCCCCGTTTCCCCCGTTGGTCAACGCTGCACGGCGAAAATGCACGCAGCGGTCGCACTGGGTCGCGAGCTCATGAGTCCAGAACAAAGCGATAAACTCACCGATCCGGTCAGTCGCGCAAAGCCGCTGGTCCCAATAGTACAACTGATGCTGTGGATGCTGAGCGATCAATAAGGGTGGCGAGAAAGTGATCCCCCCGTCGCGCGAAGTCATCATCCATGCCGCATGATTTCCGGGACGCGGGTCGTCGAATTCCTTGAAGCTTTCGAACGGGAACGCGATCGTCCCGTCCGGCCAGCTCACAATTGCCCCGGTCCCGGCGCAGCCGTTCAGACCGGGTGTGGGCAACACGCGCCAGGAGCTCCATGTCGCTCCGCCGTCACTGGATACCGCCAGCACTAGTTTTGACCGAAGTATGCCCTGTGTGACCGGATCAAACAACGGGCGCAGCGGTTCACTGCGGTCAAACCATGTGGCAAACAACAGCAGCCGCCCCGTGGCGGTTTCCACCAACCCAGGCGCGGACAGCGATCCGGGCAAGCCAGCGACGCAGGTCGCAAAGTTTGGCGTGAGCCCGGTCCATGTTGTCCCCTGGTCATCTGAACGACATATTTGAATGGTTGAATCGGGGGAGTGCTTGCCGGTACCGACCTGAAAGCCACACAGCCAGCCTCCCGATCGCAGTCTGCACAGTCCGGTAAAGAATGCGACTCGTGATTCCGCAGCCTGTTGCGAGGCGTCATAGATCACGCCGCGGTCTTCGATGAATAAGAGTGTCATGTTTTCCTTCCCGGTTACTGATGCAGCGTCGGCTGCCTGCCATTGAGTCCTGTTGGAAAC
>JAYSPO010000832.1:0-4708 GCA_043722015.1 Candidatus Kuenenia sp.
GTTTTTGTGGCCAGCAATATTCGTTCAGGCGTCTGTTTGCGATTCAGGGTGTTGCTGGCCACAAAGAGGCACAAAATCCACAAAAAGAACAATGGAATCCGCCGCAAATCGATCGCGTACATCATCGCATTCTCGATTTCATACTGACCGTATACTTAGCGCGATTCCCTCCGTGATCTCCGTGCCCTCCGTGGTTAAGAATGCGATTTGTATTTTGTTTCTGGCGGTCCCTGAGCCTCCTTTTGGACTGCAAGCGAATTTCTTCGTGCCACACGAATTCTGATCGTTAGTAGTACGGATGAACACAGATTGACTGCTGATGTTTATCTGTGTAAATTTGTGTCTATCTGTGGTTGCTCGGGCAGGTGTCGTTCTGAGGCGTGAACGGTTCAATTAATCAGACGCAGCACGGTTTGATGGTGCCCGTCACTTCACCAGCAGGATCGGACATTCGCAGATCACCGACACTTTGTAGCTGAGCGTTCCCCACGTCTCGGCGAGATGATTCGGATCAATGCGGTGCGATGACATCACGATCAGGTCCACCGCATGGTGACCTGCAAATTCGACGATTTCCTGCAGTCGATCGCCGATTCGAACTTTGACTTCGCAGGGGACGTCAGCGTCAAGGAAACGCTGCGACATCCGTTCCAGTTCCGATGCCGCACGCTCGCGGATGTGCTCATAGAACTCCGTGGTTTCTTCGTCCGGAGAATCACCACCGGAATCAATTGCCTGAACCACATGCAGCAGCGACGTCGTGGCTTTGTTTTGAACGGCGAGTTCAAACGCGATGTCCAATGCGGCACTGTTCTTTACCGTGGAATCGATGGGAATGAGAATATGGTGAAATCGAGGCAGCATGATATAGTCTGTCTATCGAATGACAATTGCACTTTGACCTGTGACACCTGGCGAGCGGCATGCGGCAGCTTGCCGGTACAAAAACGATCTACCGGAGGGCTTACGCCGCTCCGCTCGCCGGACACATATCTGACCGCGCAGAGTAATAGTATGCCTCACAATGCTTTCAAAAAACAAGCCAGCGCACTTGAGAATGAGTTCTTTCAGGAAGTCGGGGCAGCATTGAGGATCAGCGCCTTCGCCAATTCCGAGACCCCATCCGCCTCGTGCGGATGGTGAATCAGATGGATGGCCTGGTCACAGATCGGCCGAAACTGCTGACCCGCCACCACCGGCGAACAGGGCAACTGGCATTCGGATTACCAAACGAAAGATCAAGGCTCATCTCGGCGGAGCGAGATGGCTACTTTAATCATCCGCCGCATCCCCGTCCTTGATTACGAAACGAGCCTTCAGTCGAGCGACTTCCGTCGCCAGACCTGCTGACTTCACTGACCGCAGGACTTCATTGAAGTCCTTATATGCGGCGGGGGCTTCGTCTTTGGGATACTGACGGCAGTTGCTCAGAATGTCGTGTTCGTCGAAGGACTGGTCGATCGACTGCTGATCGAGTTCCCGGATCGCGCGTTTGCGTCCGAGGGCTCGGCCGGCGCCGTGGTTGACGCTGTAACAGCTGATGCTCGCTCCTTCGTCGGCCACCATGACGCACGATCCTGCCTGAGGATTTCCGGGCAGCAGGATCGGATGTCCGGTGCTTTCGTAGATTGTGCCTTTCAATGAATGATGTCCGCCGGGAAACGCGCGAGTCGCGCCTTTACGATGAACCCAGGCGATGTTGTTGTTCACAACTTCCCTGCGCGCAATATTGTGGCTGATGAAGTACACGAGTTGACCCGTCGTTCCCGGAATGATCTCCTGAAACGCTTCCAGCACGAGGGCGTTGATCAGCATGTGATTTGCCGTCGCGAAGTTGGCTCCCAGGGCCATGTCGTCAAGATACGCATCTGCCTCGGCTGTTCCCAGCGGGGCGTACACGAGTTCCCGATCCTGACCGGGCAACGGAATGTCCCACTTCGCAAACTTGGCTTGCAACGCTTTGAACTGACCGTCCGCCAGGTTGTGTCCGATCCCTCGTGAACCGCAATGCGACAGAAACGCGACGTGACCATCCTTCATGCCGAAGACTTCAGCAGCCTTGCGAGCTCGCTCGTTGTCTTCGACGTGAACGACTTCACATTCGCCGAAGTGGTTTCCTCCGCCGTACGATCCCAGCTGTTTCATCTTACCTGGGAACTTGTGCCGAAAAATGCCGACCTGCATGTGACGATCCAGACGTGCTTCCAGCGCGTCGCGAGTGTCATCGTGACCGACGTGGAACGAGTCTTCACATCGCTCGGCCCATTCCGGCGGAATTCCAAGTTGTGTGCAAACTGATTCGGAGGCCCCTTCGAGCATCAACTGTCGCCCGAGTGTCTCGCCGACTCGTCGTGATTTAGGAGCGTTCTGCTGACCACGACCGGCTCCGGTCGGAGTTCGCTCGCAGATCGCAGTGATCAAGGCACGCCGAACTTTCCGGTCGATAATCTCATCGGCCGGTATGCTCAGCTGCAGAAGGCTCATGGAGCACTTGATGTCAACTCCGACGGGTCCCGGATAAATGTGTGTCGGCGAAACCATGACACATCCGACCGGAGCCCCGTAACCGCAATGTGCGTCCGGATTGAGTACAAGGTCGGTGACTCCCGGAGCGAGCCGCGAATTTACTGCCTGGCGAAGGCAGCCTTCGTCAAAGGTGCTGCGGATTGCTTCCGTGCCGATGACAGTGATTGGTTTTGTGCGAGAATCGGCTGTCGGCAAAATCGCCGTGGCTTCGCCGGTGCTGATGAGTTCGTACGGCATGTGCATTTTTCCAAAGGCGAGCGGCTGGGCGTCAGCCCTCCGTGTTTGTTCTGATCGTTGATGTTTTAAACGCAGGTTAACCATAAAGGGCTCGGAGAGCACAGAGAGAAATCGAAGTGTGATTCGCATTAATGATTGGGCATTCGGGAACACACGGAGGGCTGACGCCCAGCCGCTCGCCTGTTTAAGAAAACGCCGATCACGACAAGAATTGATGAAACGTTGCGCGCTCTCCCTGGCTGAGCTACGGCCCCGGTGCTGCGGCGAGCGGATGCTCGTCACAGGGAATGGAGCCGGTGGGATTTGAACCCACGACCTCGATACCTGAAATCTTGTAGTTCCATCTGCATTCGTGATGCGGTGTTTTCGGAAAGTGTTCAGTGTTCAGTCAGCAGTTTTCAGTCGGAACAGGAATCATCCTGCGACGATAGAGATTGAGAGTTCTCCGCTTTCGCGGGCCGAGGTTCGAACTCGCTGGTTGCCAATGTACTCCCAATGGCATTCGTGATTTCATTTGATATTTCAGATCTCAAATTTGAAATTCAAAATCCACATCTCCGACATGGGTTTGATGAGACATTGACATGCGTTCTATCCAGTTGAACTAACGGCCAGTCGAGCTGGACGCACGGGATTCGAACCCGCAACTTCATGTTCCGATGTGATCCCATCAGCATTCGGATTTGTGATCTTAGAAGAATCGGCACTATTCAGTATTCAGTGTTCAGCAGCTGCAAGGACTCAATCCTGCGATTCTACAGAACACTATCGACTGAACACTGAAAACTCTGCGACTCTCAGATTCGCATCTGCTGGATCTCGTTCATCCAATGATTCTGGCTGAAGCGGCCGCCGGCGACGGCCGCGATCAACTGGAACACATACACCTGCCCGTTGATCTGAGGCACGTTTCGGATTGCGATTTCCATCGCATCCTGCAACGCATCCTTGACAGGGCGAGGCACTTCTTCGGAAATGCTTAACCATGCCGTCAACAGCTGATACGGGAAGACTTTCGCCTTCTCAATCAGGTTCGCATTTTTCAGACGATTCGCCACAACTCCGATCAGGTCCTTGTTTTCGAACACACCCTGTCGCACAAATGTGTTCAGGTTCATGCGAGTCATCTGCTTTTGGTGCCAGCATTCCGACCAGTGACCTGAAGAGTGATTTGCTTGCCATGATGATTCTACTTTCGTTGTTTCAGAGCGATTTGCATCTTGCCGTAGCCGGATTCGACAGAATTCGAGAGGCCCGCAAGCTGTAGTTCCCCAGAGTTCTCACGAACTCTGCTACAAGTCTGCTGACTTTCTGTTGCTTGTCAGTTGATGATGAGATGGAGACAAGGCAGGCGGCCTGCCGGTTCACGATATTTGCCTGGAACAGTGGTGCCATTGCATAGTATTGCAATCTCCGACGGATGGGACTTTGGAGAGGTCTTCTCGCGACTGCACGAGTTCGCTCGGGCCTATCTTTTCGACACCGATCAGTTTGATTATCTGATCCATGAAACAGAATTGGTGATGATGGGCTGGAATGAGTGGCGGGCTGCTGCAGTCACAGTTTCGTCGTACACGACAACAAAATGACCTCAACCGCCTGTGGGTCATCATGTTCGAGCCGGTCGAGAATTCCGGTCGCTGAATTTACGGAAACCTCGGGCAGTTCAAGTTGGCTCGCCAAAGTTCTCGTCCTTGGGCATGAAACTGAAAGGATACCTGCGTTTTTTGTTACGCCAGGTTATACTCCCCGGCCCGACATTTCGCCCGCAGCGGCGCAACCCCGACTACGTCCACGATTGCACTTTTCAGCACGAAAGATTTTGGAAAATGGCCCAGCAGTACATCATGACGATTGAGCACATGACTCGTCTGTATGACGAAAAAGAAGTGCTTTCGGACATCTGGCTGGCATTTTATCCCGGCGCGAAGATTGGTGTGCTCGG
>JAYSPO010000833.1:0-1901 GCA_043722015.1 Candidatus Kuenenia sp.
CAGTTTGCCATGATCAGCCGACGGCAATCTGGAATCTTGCGCCACAATTCGATCCTTTCTTCCAAACAACCATGCTTTTTGCACGCATTTTTGGGGCCGTAGAACTTTGGGATTTCGGATTTGCGGCTTCGCCGCGCTAGGCAGTCTATTTCGGGATGAAATTTCTGAGGAACGTGTGACTCTGGCGTAGAGATTTCAACCGTTCATCCAGACTGCCCTCGTAGGCGCGGTCTTCGACTTCGACGCAGACCGGGCCGCGATAGCCGCAGTCTGTCAGCGTTGAGAAAAACTGGCCCCAGTTGACATCCCCCAGACCAGGCAGTTTCGGTGTGTGAAACTTCGACGGATGCGCCATGATGCCAACCTGATTGAGTTGATGTCGGTCGATCCGGACGTCCTTGGCATGAATGTGAAAAAGCTTGTCACTGAAATCACGCATCGGAGCCAGATAATCCATATGCTGCCAGATCATATGGGATGGATCGTAGTTCAAACCGAAACAATCAGAATGAATATCGGAAAACATGCGCGTCCAGATCTCAGGCGTCGTCGCGAGATTCTTTCCGCCCGGCCATTCATCGGCACTGAACAGCATCGGGCAGTTTTCGATGCCGATCCGAATTCCACGGTCTTCAGCCAGATCAATGAGCGGTTTCCATGTGGTCAGAAATCGCGGCCAGTTGTCATCGACCGACAACGTCCAGTCGCGGCCGACGAACGTGTTGACATGGGCCAGACCCAGTCGGTACGCCGCTTCGATCACGACATGCAGATGTGCGACCGCCGCTTCTGCTTCCCCTGAGACCGGGCTGAGCGGATTCGGATAGTACCCCAGGGCACTGATCAGTACGCCGGTGGCATCAATCGTCTTGCGGATCTCCGACACAACATGCTCTGTCATGTGTGCGACATCAATATGACTCACACCTGCATAACGCCGCTCCGCTTTGCCAGCAGGCCAGCAACAGACTTCGACGCAGTCGTACCCAATCTCCGACGCAATCTGAAACGTGCGGTCGAATGTCTGTTCCGGAAGGATGGCACTGACAAATCCAAGTTGCATGGCAGACTTTCGTGTTGTGGCAGGAGTGAATGGGAGTTCGGCGTTTCGTCCTTTGACGTAACGATCTAAGTGGCTATCCGAAAAGAGGTCTGACCCTTAGAGTCTGCCGGAGAGGGTCAGACCACTTTTCGGATACCCTGTTGTTTCCGTAGTTGCATATTCTGTTCATAGCTGAAACCCGGTTTCATCTCGCATGATACAGAGTTCGGTACAGAAATAACTTGAGAAACGAGGTCCGTTTTTCGATGAAATCACGACAGTCCTGTGATTGCGAAAGTCACCCCAGTTTCCAGTCCTTTCGAATGGGCTGCCTCACGCAGCCCCCAGCCTGGCGGGTGGGAGACTCTTGCCTTGCATCACGTCGATGCAAAGGTCAGAATTGTACTACTAACGATCAGGATGAATTCAGGAATGCAATCTTATTGCCCCGCCATCGAGCCTCTGGTACTCCGTGTTCTCCGTACTACCAACAGTTGAATACTTGTTTTCTCGTGGCGATTTTCAGGGGTCCCATTGCAGAAGTCAGCTCTGGTGTGGCAGAAACATGTATTGCAGAAAAATACAAAACAAGCGTTGAAGTCTTTTGCGCCATTCATTTCTCTGCAAAGAATGCAAGATGCAGAATGCCGAGCAGGACTTCGCGACCACGCCGCTACCAGCGACGAGTCGCGGTCGAAAGGACGGCCACGCGGCGACGGGGAGCGGATGTGCGACCCATGGCAGTTCGCCTTGCGGCGGAAGTCCTTTCCGGCAGACTCATCCTTACCCATATTTTTTGACCGCAGCGCGGTATCCGCGGATGGCGACGAGGAGAGTATCGAGACCTCGCCAGATGGTT
>JAYSPO010000834.1:0-9759 GCA_043722015.1 Candidatus Kuenenia sp.
TTGACGTTTGTACTCGCATTCCTGATCCAGACCTGATACTGCGTCGCTCCATTGACTGCTGTCCAGGTGATTGTCGGTCGCTGGAACGGCGTCACTGCAGGCGGCGCCGTGATCACTGGCACCGGTATCGTCACAGTGATGTTGGCCGTGACCGCCGCACCACCCAGACCAGCATTCAGGTTGCTGGTTGAAGCCCGAACAGTGAAATGTCCAGTCGCCCCGGAATTCAGTGCTGGTGTGAATTTCAGACCCGCATTGCCCTGCGCGAACGTAATGAAATCAGTATTGCTGATGGCCGTCGTGCCGTCGTTCTGGAATAGCGAGCCACCGTTGATATTGGTAATCTTGAAGTGCGTGACTTCGGCACCGTCAACCGCATTGCGGCTGATCACCAGGCCTGACGTCGTCTGTGTATTCGCCAGAGTCGATGCATTGGTCACACTCGGCGTGTCGCCGATGGGACTGATCGTGATATCCGCCGTGACAGTCGATCCACCCAAACCGCCATCGACGTTACTGAGCGACGCCTGCACGGTGAACTGTCCGGTTACATTGGAATTCAGCGACGGCGTGAACTTCAAACCCGCGTTTGCCTGAGCGAACGTAATGAATTCATTGTCGCTGATCGCCGTCGTGCCATCATTCTGGAACAGCGAACCGCCGGTAATGCTGGTGATCTTGAAATGCGTCACTTCCGCACCGTCACTGACATTGCGGGAAATCACCAGGCCACTTGTCGACTGCACGTCTTCGTTGGTCGAAGCATTCGTGACGCTCGGCGTGTGTGCTGTCGCGATAGTAAAGCCCAGATCCAGCGTGTTGTTGGTATCGTTGCCCAGACCCGCAGCTGGTTCCGTGTTGTAAGCCAGCGTGATCGCCAGGCTGCGGATGCCGTTGGTCGCGGGGGCCGCGTTATCGACGCCGTTGTCGTCGTTATCAACGTTGTCATCGGGATCGACGGCTCCGGTGATTGAGACTAAGCCGTTCAGCGGTTGTGCGGCACCGAAGTTGGACGCATCAACACGCACGATGTAATCACCCGGCAGCAGCCCCGTGAACTGATACACGCCGCTGCCGTTGGTGCTGCCGGTCGTGACCACCGTTGTGCCGTCGCTCTGGAACAATGTCAGCGCGACCGCGTTGGGGCCGACGTCAGTGCCCGAATTGAACACGCTGTTGCTGTCGGCGTCGATCCAGACCTGGTTACCCAGCGTCAGCGAATCGAGCGTCGTGTTGGTTGGGTCCGCCGCACCACCGACCGCAGGATCATCCGTCAGTACGTTTGCGAAATTTGAACCGCTCACGGTGCCCTGATTCGACAGCGTCGGTGCCAGTCCGTTCGTGAGATTGTTGATGGACACATTAAAGATGACTGCCACGGTCTTGCCCGCAGGCAGCGTGCCAAGGTTCAACGGGCCAATCAGGTATTCTTCCGATTCGATGCTGTGGCTGACGGCACCGTCGGCCTGACCATAAGTCGGCAGGCGGCGTTCGCCGACGGTGGCGAACCCGTACATCAGGCTGTTGCGGCCACCCAGTTGATACGAATCTTCCAGACCCAGCACGTGGCCCATTTCGTGCATCACAGTGGTCAGCAGGTCGATGTGTCCGGCCGGAGCCTGTGAGGGAGTCGTGTACAGTCGCGTCGGAGTTTCGCTGTTTCCGAATTCGCTGTCGTCCAGCGGTGAATTGTCCAGGAACCAGCCGAAACCGGCCGCGTCGCTGTCGATCTGAATCCGGTTGCCGGAAGCAGATCCGAGATACCAGCCGGACATGGCACTGACTTCAAACACAGCTGCCTGCAGCACGGCCAGTTGGCCGTCGGACAGACCATTGGCCGCCCAGCGGTTCATGGCTGCCTGCACCACGCTGTTCAGTTCCGCAGCACTCAGTGCGTGCGTCGTGGAGGACACGAAGGAACCTGGAGCGATCACCACAGATTCATCCGGCGACACGGACTCAGCGTCACTCGTCAGCGTCACTGCGGTGGAAGAGGACACTCCGCCCGGAGCCGCCAGCAATGGTAACGGCGGACTGCCGGCCACCAGCGTAATCGTGCCGCTCGTCGCCACCGTCGGGTTGCCGACGTTATCGTCCTGCACGACACCGGTCACAGTGCCGGCTGCCGAGCCGCCGCGCGAAAGATTCAACGTCGTCGTGGCGCCTTGATTTTCCAGATACACGTCGTTCGTATTGAAAGGATCGCTGCCCACAAGGGAGTTCTGATCGGCCGGCGTGCCGAAGCTGCCCAGCAACAGGTTGATCGTGGCCGTATCTCCGCCCACACCGCCGACACTGGCGTACACGCCGGAGAAAGCGCCTATATTCCCCGGCTCAGTCACCGTGTTGCCGATGACCGTGGCATTCAGCACGCTGTCGCCCGTGTTGGCCGCAAGGCGGATGCCTTCTTCGTTGTATTGACGCAGCGTGTTGCCGCTGATCAGCACCGTCATGGTCCCGGCACCAAGCGACTCGACACTAATGTCGGCCGATGAATCCAGCGTGCCGGAATTCGCCACGCCAGCCACGCCGATCGTGTTGTTGGAAATCGTCCCGCTGAAGTTCGACGTGCCCGTGCCTTTGAACACACCCAGCGCGTGGCCCCGTGAGTCGCGGAATGTGTTGCCCGTGATATTGAACGTCACCGTCGCCGTACTTCCGGTGCCGCCGCCGCTGAATAACGTGCCGCCGCCGCCGGACAGGATCGCCGCGTTATTGTTTTTGAATTCCGTATTCGTCACGACGATGTCCATCGTCGAACTGTTCAGCGCGTTGGTCTGGATCAGGTCGGCGCGGGCGGCGGTGAAGTGCGAATTGCTGATCGTGAGCTTCATCACGGCCGAGTTCTGCGATTCGAAATACATCCCGTCGTCGCCGACGCCGGCCACACTGTTACTGTTGGCGATCGTGCTGTTGTCGATCGTCAGCCGATCCAGCGTGCCCGAAGTATTGACGATCCGTACCACGCCTTCAGCGCCTCCGCCGGAGGTCGTATTGGCCACCGTGCTCCGCGTAATCGCGGATGAGCCGAGCAGGTTCAGGAACGACAGCGCACCTTCATCATTCGCGGCCACGGCACCCACACCGTGCGTGCCGTTGACGATGCTGTCGATCAGGCTGAAATTGGTGACGCTCGTGCCGCGGATGGCAAAGTTGTCGAAGTCGTTCAACTGCATCCAGTTGAGTGCCACGTTCTGCGTGTTGTTCAGAAAGATTCCGATCCCGGCGGTCGTGCTGCCATCGGCCCCCGTCTTATTCTGAATCGTGCCACCTGTCCCTGCCGAACCGGTCCCGGTCACCGTCAGTCCGCCGCTGGCACCCGTGTTGACCAGATTGATCCCCACGCCCGCACTGCCGGCTCCCGAGCCAGACGAGATACTCTTAAACGTCAACCCCGCTGCGGCGATCGTGACATCGGAGACATTCAGCGCCGTTCCGTTGGTCGAAGTGAGGTTGTTGGTTCCGCTGGAACTGACTGTACCGCTCGTCGTGAGGCTCAATGCTGTGCCGCCGGTCACCGTCGCACTCAAGTTCGACAACAACAGCGTCCCAACCGCTGTCCCGGTGATGCCGGAACCATTCGAGTTCGTCACATTCAGTCCGCGCAGATCATTGCTGGTCGCCAATGTAATGGTCGGGCTCGATGATCTGGAAATCGTCGGTGCCGAACCTGAGCCGCCAATCGTCGTGCCGTTGATCGATAGTCCGGCTGATTCGCCGATGAGGATCTGAGAATTTTCCAGCTCGAACCCGGTGGAATAACTGCTGCCGCTTTCAAAGACAAAGATCGTGTGGCCCGCCGCATCCGCATCGCCTGCTCCGTTGAGCGGCGTCAGGGACGTGAATGGAAGTGTCAATGAGCCATCACCTCCGCCCGGTGCGCTGTTATCGACGTACCAGACCATACCGCTGACTGTCATCGTCACCGTGCCGGTGACAAGGCTGTCCAGACTGGTAGCATCGCGGGCTGTGTACTGGAACGTGTCGGTGCCGTTAAAACCTGTCGCTGGTGTATAGGTGAAACTGCCGTTGGTGTTCAATGAAACGGATCCCATCGTGCCCGTCACGTTCAGACTCACGGCCGTGAGTCCCACGTTGCTCAGCGGCGTCGATGAATCCGGATCAATATCATTCGCCAGCACGCCAGATCCGGCACCAATCGTGATCGGCGTATTACCGGTCAGAGCATAGGCATCATCAAAGGCTATCGGGGTAATCTGAATCGAACCGCCGACAAGCGTCGTATGTGAATCTTCATTGTCGTTCAAAGTCACCCCGGTCGCGTCCATGTTTCCGCTGTTGGTGATGGTGATCGTATGCTGCAGCGTATCCCCCGGATCGGCCAGTCCATCGCCATCGACATCCGTCAGCAACGCATCCACATTGGTCGAACCAATAGTGACGACCAGCAACGCACGCGTTTCCAGTCGCTCCGATGCTGACACGAGACCGTTCTGACGCTCACCTGCCGACCATCGGCTCCGCCGACGCACAGCACCACAACGAAAGCTACGACCTAATGACGACAAAAAAGAAACAAGCAACATTGTTAGCTCTCCAGAACACAAGTATCGACGGGAAACAATTCCGAAATGTAATCATCCCTGAACGCAGCGGACCGGATGTCCTCTACTGCCGCTCGACGCAGGCATTGCCCGCAACCCATAGTTGCCCGTCACTCCGTGGCGGATAGACTCGCGTAGCTTGGACATTCATGTCCGAGTTATTGACCAAACACAGTCGCATTATCGAGCGACCATCAAGGTTCATTAAACTTTGCTTCGACCGTGTTTCATGGCCATGCGACGGACATGAATGTCCATCCTACATTCGATCGATCTCCGCCGCACCCAAAACTTGACCCATTTGCAACATGTTTTGAAAAGTCAGCGTAGTTAAGTGGAGTGAACTTCCCGCTTGCAATTGCCCAGCCAGGATTCAGCGCTTGTTCTAAAGTTGCGAATCAAGTTATGCGGATTTTCAAGACAAGTCATAGTAAATCGGCTCTGGCGTATTCTATATCACTTGTGGTGAAACGCCACTTTCAATACTGGTCTTTGGGTAGCTGCAAAGGTGACCATTCCATACGGAAATACACACCGACCTCTTCCTGTTTCGTGAACCCCAGGCGTTCGTAGAGTCTCATCGCCGGATTGAATCGCTCAACATGGATCGAGACGCGTTTCCCGGATGCAGCAGCTTCTGTCAGCACGTCCTGTAATAATCTGGTGCCAATGCCAGCACCGCGGTGCTCGGGCAACAGCGCGATATCCACAATGCGAATTTCCTCCGCGGAGCGAAACACATACAACCGACCGGCTGGTGCCCCGTCGCAGAGAATAACATCGAACGCCGCGTCGGCGTAGTACTTCTGATAGTGCTGATGCTGAAGGCTGAACTGCGAACGCAGGAACGCCTCTTTCTGTTCCGCTGTCCATGGCACAGCGGCGAGTTCTTCCTGTCGTGTGCGCGCATAGACACGATACAGGAATTCATGGTCTTCCGAATTCATCGGACGCAGCATAGTGGTCGTGATGGCCTGTCTCCAACCAACTCAGAAAACATGAAAAAATGCTCGCCGGAAAAACGATTGCCGGAAAATGAACCTCGACTTTCCGCGAAAGCCCGGTTTCCATCGGTCGTTTTCGTCCGGCGATTTACGATCGTGGAGGAAAGATGCCCTGCAGCGCGATGACGAAGTTGAGGGATAAATACGGCATCATATTGTTGTGAGGTTGATCACCGACATTGGGTGCCGGGTTGTCTGCTGCCATCGGCACAAGATTGGCAGGTGGAGTCAAGTAGATATTTCCACCTGAGGACCTGTCCAGCCCCACGCTCGCCGACGGGGCTTTGACGGCTCCCGGGACGTTTGCCGCCATCACCGCGTGCGTGTGGGTCGGGAGTTGGCTGATTGACAGAGTCACTGTTTCTGTACCAGCCGTTTCGCCAAGATCATGGTTTGAAAGCCCCGGCCCCTGTCCGGGAGCCATGGGAACCATGCCCTGCAGGTTTGGTAAGGCGAAAGTGGACTGGCCATTGCCGCCATACGTAGTCCCCAACAGGGAAAACAGTGCCGTGTTCTGCGAGAGAGGCAATATCTGACCATTGCAGAACGCCCAGCCTCTTGGGGCGAAATTGAATCCCACGATCCTGACTTCTGCCACAAATGGATCTGACATAGATTATTTCCTTAGTTCGGACTGGGGAAAACACCAAAGAGGCTGATGATGAAACTCAGACACAAATAGGGCTGAAAATTACTATGCGGCTGGCTGCCACCAGCGACACCGGGCAGGGCCTGGGGGGCCAATGCGATCGGAAACGGCGGTGCCTTGTAAAACGCAATGCTGGGAGACTGACTCAACACATTGTTTGCGGCAGTGCTCTGGCTTCCAATATTGCCAGACGCACTCAGAGTATGCGTGTGCGCAGCCATTGTCGCTTGGGTGATCGTGACCGATTCGGCCCCCCCGGCTTGCCCTATGACGGCACCGTTTCCCTGATGGATCGGCAGCCGTCCGCGAAGGTCCGGGAGTGCAAATGTCGCTTGGCCATCTCCACCATACGTCGTCCCGATGAGGTTAAAGAGCGTCTCATTTTCCGATATCGGCAGGAGAGATCCATCGCAGAAAGCCCAGCCTGCAGGGGCAAAGTTTCCCCCGAACATTCGAATTTCACCAACAAAGGATTGTCCCACGGAAAAGCTCCTTAGTTTTGAGATGGAAAGATGCCTTGAAGGGCCATACAGAAGTTAATGGTCAAAAATGGCTGACGGTTCTCATGAGGCTGACTGTTCCCCGCGCTCCCGATGACTCCTGCGTTCAGTGCCACAGGGTTTCCCGGGGACGTATACACATTGTTCGCGGAAGCCAACACAGCACCAGCGGCAGTAAAAACCCCGCCATCGGTTGTGGAAGCCTGCATGGCACCATGGCTGTGCGAAGGAATCTCCTGAGCTGTCAGCGTATGAGACGCTTCTCCGGCGTTCTGCCCCAGTTGATGCGAGTTATTGAAATGCATCGGCACGCGAGCACGCAGATCCGGGAGATTAAAGGTCGTTTGCCCATTGCCACCATAGGTCGTACCCAGCAGTGCAAACAAAGCCTGGTTCTGATTGATGGGCAACGACTGGCCGTCACACGTCGCCCAGCCTCGGGGGGCAAAATTAAAACTCATCATTCGAACTTCAGCAAGGAAAGGTTCTGTCATTTCGAATCTCCTCTTGTACGAACTCGGGTCAGTTAAAAATTACCTGGTAGCACATCCCGGTGTGATCCGAACCGATGGGCACCATAAAGAGTTCCAGCACTCCCAACATTTCATGATCCAGCCGGTGGATCTTCTGAGGCAGGATCGGTCGCATCGGACCTCGGAAGATCAACGAAAACGGCGGACTACCATCCGGTCTCAACGCGAACCTCGTCCCCTCTGCTTCAATCAGCGTCAGTTCCAAGCTCAATGCTTCGCTGGCGTCAAGTCGAAACGGTGTCCCAAGGCAGTCAGAAAAACTGGCGAGAGTCAGGCTATCAAGCATCTTTGCTGCGCTCGCACCAAGGGCTACCAGAAAAACAGATTACGCATGAATGTTTCTACCCACGACCAGCGCGATTGTCAAATCGACAGGCCATTGGATGATTTAATGGGGTCAGACCCCTTCAAGACGGCCATCGAAGCTAACACCCAAACGTTTTGGCCTCGACTACCCTGAGTAGGGGGTCTGACCCCATTAAATCAGACGCCTTGCCGAGCAGGACTTCGCGGCCACGCCGCGACCAGCGATGAGTTATGGTCGAAAGAACGGCCACGCAACGACGTGGAGCGGACGTGCGTCCTATGACGGTTCGCCTTTCGGCGAAAGTCCTTTCCGGCCGAAAAAACCTACATTCACAATCATGCATGACGGCACCATACCACTGCGACTGGCCCGGTTGCCGGCGTTCGTTTCAGATCATCGCATGTGCCGAAGAATCTGGACTCAGCAATGTGGGTCGAATAAGGAAACAGCTTCGATTGACCAGGGTCAAACGAAGGAAACAGAGATGAGCTGTCACTCAACACAATTACCCAAACACGGCTTCCAGAACGAGCGGCTGTTTTGGCGAACTCACGGGACCCACAAACAACTGAAACGAACCCAGTTCGGCGTGATCCACTCGGTACATACCATGCTTCAGGATGCTGCCTCGAGCCCCGCGCCAAACCACAGAAAACTGTTTCCGCATGAAGGCGGGACGCTTATTGTCCGCCTTCTTTTTCGGTGAAAACTTAGTGACCTTGTGTAACACCACAGTGGTGGCAGGTGTCGAATTGTTCTGCACGACAAATGGAGTCCCCAGGTACTTCAGGAAAGTCTCGGGGGTCAGAGTGAGGAGCTTGTCAGAGTTCGCATCTGCACCCGACGCCACCGAGGATTCTCCGATGGCGACGACCGCCGCACCTGCGGTTGTTGTTGAAAGAAATGCACGCCGTGAAAAATTCTGTGTCTCATTCATCTTACTTGCCTTCTATTGCGGACGACCGCCAGGATCGCGTTCGTTTTGGTACACACGAAACGATCGCATTACTGAATCACCAGCGGAGATCACCATCTCAAAATCTGGAGAGCGGGTTTCCCCTCTGGATAAGCAGGCTAACACGTCTGACTTCCGCTGTCACCTGATTTTCGCGGCATCTCAGCAGAATCCTGACTCAGCACTCCACCAGGGTGAGCGCGGGAATCCAGTCTGTAGGCCGGACCAAGCGCAGCGCCGTTCCGGCAATTGCCCAGACACCTGCCTACTCCAAAATCAATGATTGAAGAGGGACCATCTCACCGCTGATAAATCGGCAGGAAGCCTTTGTCTAGCTGCAGCATGATGCAGTTGAGCGATGTGACGTAAACGGTGCCCACCTGTGGGTCGGCCCAGCCGCCGCCGGACTGCATTTCCTGGACGAGTTTGCGGTTCAATTCGTCGCGGTACTTTGTCCATTCATCACCGCCGGTGCGATAGACGACCTGCGAAAAATAGAAGTGCATATAGTGCCAGTGGCCGTTGCTGGATGTGATCGATTTGTCCGGCCAGATTGTCCTTTTGCAATATTCCCGCATTCGCTTTGTGAGGTCTGTATCGTACTCGCCCGCATTGAACATCGCAGCCAGCGCGGCGGCGGTGATCGGTGGTCTGGCACCGCCGCCACGAATACTGTACTGCACGCCGCCGTCGGAATCTGTGCATTCGTCGATATAGACTTTGGCGCGGTCGATGATTTCTTTTGAGACCGGAATTCCGGCATTGCGACACGCACGCAGGCCCTGCACCTGAGTGATGCAGGTTGAGCCTTCGTCGAAATCGCTGCCTTCCTTGGCAGACACATATCCCCAGCCTCCCTTGCTTGTCTGAGCGTCTGCACAAAACTGTACGGCAAGCGTGAGGATTGCGCGGATTTCTTCTCGTCGCTGTTCGTCTTCTTCTTCGCCGTAGACCTGGCTCAGGAACAACATCGAGAAACCATGGCCATATGTGTAATGATAGTCTTCACGAAATCCGATGAGCCCATTCGGGCGACTCATGGACAAAAGATAATCCACCGCCAGGCGGATCTCTTTTGAGTACCGTCCACTGGTGGTGGTTGAGCCTTCCGCCAACATCGCCGTGCCGACCAGAGCTGTCATGGCAACTCTGTATTGCCCCTGATTGGCTTCCCAGTACCCCTGGCGTTTTTGTAAAGTGGCCAGATAGTCGAGCGATTGTCGGACAGCCGCGTCGATCTTTTCAT
>JAYSPO010000835.1:0-4588 GCA_043722015.1 Candidatus Kuenenia sp.
CAGAAACGCCCCATCTACCAGTGGCTCTGCGATGCCGTGGATGCCAGCCTGAACGGAAAATTGGCTCCGTGCATCCTGCTCGACCCGTGAACGGTTACCGAGCAGGCAACATCACATCAGGTTCCGCTCATTGGGCGTGATCATGAAATGAGTCTCCTCAATGACCGCTGGGAGCAGGCGGCCAGCGGATTGGGCCAGACCGTGCTTCTGAGCGCGGATGCGGGCGTCGGGAAATCCCGCTTGCTGCATGCCTTTCGGCAGGGGTTGGATAAGAGCTGCTTTCAGGCGATGGAGACAGCCTGTTCGGCATATCAGCAAAACACCGCTTTTTATCCGGTGAGTCAGTTGTTGAAACGGTTGGCACAGTTCGATGCCGGGGACACCGATGAGTCGAAACTTGCGAAGCTGGAAGGCCTGCTGAAAAACTGGCAGATTCCGTTGGAACCGGTGGTTCCACTGTTGGTTGACCTCGTGGGAATTCCGCTGGGTCCGCATTACGCAGCTCTGGAAGGCACACCGGAACGCCGCAAACAAAAAACGATCGAGGCTCTGATCGAAATGCTGCTCATGGCTTCGGAAACTCAGCCGTTGCTGCTCACGATTGAGGATCTGCACTGGATCGATCCATCGACGCTGCAGTTCCTGACGGCCTTTATTGAACAAATCCCGGCGGCTCCTGTTTTCCTGCTCCTGACTTACCGTCCGTCGTTCGCGGCACCGTGGCCAGCTCGTCCAAGCCTGGTTTCTCTGACAATCGGAAACCTGACGGTCGAGCAAACGGCTGCAGTCGTCACGCGCATCGCTGGCCGAAAACTGCCGCCGGAAGTTGTCAGTCACATCGTCGCCAAGACCGGCGGCGTGCCGTTGTTTACGGAAGAATTGACGAAGGTCATCATGGAATCCGGGATTCTTGAGAAATCGGAAGACGAGTATCGACTTATACGGCCATTGAGTTCCATCACGATCCCCGGCACGCTGCAGGACTCGCTCATGGCTCGTCTCGACAACCTCGGCGCTGCGAAGGAAGTCGCTCAGCTGGCATCCGTCATCGGGCGTGAGTTCACATTTCAGCTGCTCGCGGCAATCACCCCGCTCGACTCCGACACTCTGCAGGCCGAGCTCACCTCACTTGTGACCGCTGACCTCGTGCATCAACGCGGATTTTTCCCGCGAGCCCGATTCACGTTCAAGCATGCACTGGTTCAGGATACGGCTTACGAATCATTGCTGCGCAAGACACGCCAGCAATGGCATGGTCGCATTGCCGATGTGCTGATCTCCCGAGCCACGCAGATGGGTGAGAGCAGCCCCGAACTGCTGGCTCATCACTACACAGAAGCTGGCAGAACCCGCCGTTCAGTTTCATATTCACTGGGGAATCTGGGCATGGCGAGTTGTTCGTGAAGAACTGGAAGTCTGCAGTCAGATGCTTGACGAAGCGCTCACCCTGATTGCACCTCTTGACGATCCGGGTTTGAAAATCGAAGCTCTGTTCATCGGCGTTCTGACTTCATTCTATCGTGGTGAATTCACCAGAACTCGCGAACTCTGCGAGCAGGGCTTCCCGCTCTATGACGAAATGACGTCAAAGGCACACGCACGACATACCGGTCAGAATGTCGGCGTCACAATGCAGTCGTATTGGGCTTTGGCGCTCTGGCACCTGGGATATCCCGAACAGGCGATGCAACGAGCTCAGCAGGCAGTCGATCTCGCTCGTTCCCTCAAACATCCCTTCAGTCTTGCCTACGCGCTCTGCCATGCAGGCTGGCTGCATCATCATTGTCGCCTGAGCGACGCTGTTCGAAAGATCTCGCATGAAGCGATTGCGCTTTCCCACGAGCAGAGCTTCCCCTTTTGGATGGCTGAGGGTTACTTTCATCAGGGATTCGCCGCGCTTCTGGAGCGACAGGGTGCCCAGGCGCTGGAATTACTGCAAACTGGTTTAAACGTCTTCTACATGACCGGCGCGAAACTCTCGCTGTGCCAGTTCTACGGACAGCTTGCCCAGGGACATCTGCTGACCGGCGACACGGCTGAAGCCCTGAAAAAGATCGACGAGGCCATCACTGCTTCAGCGATCAACGGTAACGTTTTCAATCTGGCGGAGATTCATCGTCTGCGTGGAGAGATCCTGCTCGCCCATTCCAGCGACCTCCTCGCCGATGCAGAAGCCTGCTTCTACAAGTCCCTCGATGTCGCAAAGGCACAGCAGGCAAAATCCAGTGAACTGCGGACGATGGTCAGCCTGTGCCGTTTCCACCAGCAACAAGGCCGCAGTTCCGAATCCCGCAGCCCACTCGCCAATCTCTGCCAATGGTTCCAGGAAGGCCACGACTTCCCGGACCTGATCGAAGCAAAGCAACTGCTGAGCACGCTGACCTGAAACCAGACTCGAGCCTGAGGCGCTAAACCAGGTTCAGAATGGAAACCGGAGTTTCAGCAAGGATCTGGAATCGCTGCCACGAATCACCCAACGCGGGCTTCGCCCGCAACCCATGTTTGAAGTCGAAACTCAGGAAGATTTGCGTCGGGAAAATAATAAACAGAAAAATTGATAGCAGAAAAATGTCGGCATTCTGCATCTTGAATTCTTTGCAGAGAAATGAATGGCGCAAAAGACTTCAACACTTGTGTTGTATTTTTCTGCAATAAATGTTTCTGCCACACCAGAGCTGACTTCTGCAAAGGGACCCCTGAAAATCGCCGCGAGAAAACAAGTATTCAACTGTTAGTAGTACGGAGAACACGGAGTAACAGAGGCTCGATTGCGGGGCAATAAGATTGCATTCCTGAATTCATACTGATCGGATGTTTATCGCGATTCCCTCCGTGTGTTCATGCAGGGGCCACGGAGGGCTCACGCCCAGCCCCTCGCCATTGTCAATTCGCACCGCCTGAAGAATAAATGATGCGGGGTCTCAAACCGAGATTTTTTGCCGAAGTTTTTGTGTGGCAACTACAAGCAATCCGATTACGGCAAGGCATTCTGCCTTTTACGGTTCTCAGGCGATTGGACTGCGTCCTGGAGGGCACGAAAGATGCCGTGTTGAAGGAGAAGGAAAAGCGGGAAACAGCCGGCCTGAACCCGGAGCCATTTCTACTCAAGAAGTCCGGGCAGTTGTTTTTCAACACGTCGCCGCTGGACATGTATGGGCAGGAGTTGAACGCCGAGTCCTATGCGATCTGCAAGGCGGACATGTTGATCAAAGGACATGACATCAGCAACATCATTCTGGGCAACACGCTGTCGAACGATGGCCTGATCGGCAAGCTGTTCGACTACATGCTGTCCAATCCTCCGTTTGGCGTGGAATGGAAGAAGATTGAAGCCTTCATCCGAAAGGAATTCGAACAGCAGGGTTTCAATGGCCGCTTCGGTCCGGGCCTGCCCAGTGTCAGCGACGGTTCATTGCTGTTCCTGATGCATCTGATTTCCAGGATGCGACCAGCCAAAGATGGCGGAAGTCGCTTTGGTATCGTCCTCAACGGTTCGCCGCTGTGCACCGGCAACGCAGGCAGCGGAGAAAGTGAAATTCGCCGCTACGTGTTGGAAAACGATCTGGTGGAAGCCATCATCGGGCTGCCGACCGACATGTTCTACAACACCGGCATCAGTACCTACATCTGGATTCTGACCCACCGCAAACCGGAACACCGGCGGGGCAAGATTCAGTTGATCGATGCCAGCAGCATGTGGCAGAAGATGCGGAAGAGTCTCGGCAGCAAGCGGAAGGAACTCAGCGAAGACCACATTGCGCAGATCACGAAACTGTTCGGCGAATGTCAGGAAGTCTGGTTCGACGAGAATGGCCAACCGGTGAGCCGCAAGGCGCTAGCCGCGGGTTCGTCCTCGGCGGGTTCGTCCGGCACGCCATCAAAAGCCAAACCAGAAACACCGGCGGCTAGCGCCTTGCCGCTCACAGCGGAACGGGCCGATCCAATCAAGTTGTTTTTGACGTGGACGACGTATGGGACTTGGCTGCCTGGCGACAACCGCGGATGGCGGAAGGAAAAGAAAGGTGCATAACGACCACAGCCCCTTCTGGAGGAGTGGTGTCGAGACCAAATGAAAGATTCGCCCGTCGTCCTGACCGTGACTCAGCGAAACGAAGTGGAAAACGTAATCCGCGAGCACTGTGAAGTTCGTGGATGGGAACTGGGGGCCGTAAGGACGCTCAGGAAGCTAAGGACGACAAAGCCTCTCAGGCCGCGAAAGACATCATGGACGCCCTGCAGCTGTTCAGGACCGACATGACGACGTACCAGCGAGCATACACGTTTCTGTCCCAGATCTTCGACTGTGTGATATAGCCGGCGAAAGAGCCCAGTTCCTTGTGCAGATGGTCGAATAAAGGCCAAGTCAATATAGCCATTTGCAGCCAGACTCATGAATCCAAAAACCTGATCGGTATCTGCGGCAACGAAAATCGTCTGCGATTCTAATCGTTCGATCCAGGCTGCCCCGGTGCGACGCAGGGGAACCCACGCGTGCCGTTGCTCGTCTGTGTACACACCAGGACCGTTCCGGACCGCGTCAAACATGACGTCGGCAAGAATGTCGTAGTCCTCGGCAATAGCTTGCCTT
>JAYSPO010000836.1:0-7079 GCA_043722015.1 Candidatus Kuenenia sp.
GGCGAAGCCCGCGTTGGGGCCTCTGTGGTAAATCAATTCGTTAAATTCCGATTCGAGTGGACTCAGACTAAAGAGTTTAGAAGATATGCATGGACGAGCGCGCCGTAAGACATTTTTGACCACAGAGGTCACAGAGGAATCACAATGGCATGCCCCCCCGAGACACGTGCACAACACCCGCACTCGGCGAGCCGCTCAGATCATTGTTTTGAACTATGACAACATCGCCCGAGCCGAACGCAACAGCTCGGCAGTTTCCTCAATGCTGATGCAGCCATCTGTAATACTCACGCCATACTTCAACACGGACGGATCGTCGCCCAGTGACTGCTGGCCCTCAATGAGGTTACTTTCCAGCATCAGACCCACGATGGATTCGTTGCCGTCCGCCCGCTGTTTTATCACATCGTTCCACACGATCGGCTGACGACGATAATCCTTGCTGGAGTTGGCATGACTGCAGTCGACCACCAGACGCGGCGGCAACTTTGCATTGTTCAGCAAGCGACTGGCTGCGGCAATGTTTTCGGCATCGTAGTTCGGCTCGCTTCGGCCTCCGCGCAGAATCAAATGCCCCAGTTCGTTCCCGCGCGTACTCATCACGCACGTTTTTCCGTCGTGATCAATTCCCAGAAACTGGTGCCGCGCCCGAGCCGCCTTCATGGCATTGATCGCCACTTCCAGACTGCCTTCGGTGCTGTTCTTGAATCCGACCGGCATCGAGAGGCCGCTTGCCATCTGCCGATGCGTCGGCGATTCCGTCGTTCGCGCGCCGATCGACGCCAGTGTGATGAGATCGGCGATGTACTGCGGAGTGATGGGCTCCAGCATTTCGGTCGCAGCTGGCAGACCGACCTTGTTGATATCCAACAGAATCTGGCGTGCCTTGCGCAGACCTGTGGCGATATCAAACGTATCGTTCATGTGCGGATCGTTGATCAGACCCTTCCAGCCGACGGTCGTGCGGGGCTTTTCGAAGTACACCCGCATCACAACAAAGATCCGGTCGCTGACTTCGTCAGCAACATCTTTCAGCTTGCGAGCGTACTCAAGTGCCATTCCGGTGTTATGGATTGAGCAGGGTCCGACAATTGCAATTACGCGATTGTCGTTTCCGCTGAGAATGTCTTCAACGATTGCTCGCGACTGACTGACATGCTCTTCAACTGCCGCAGAAACAGGGAATTCCCGTTTCAATTCTGCCGGAGAAATCAGCGGCGTCGTGCCGATGATGTTGGCATCCTGCAGCGGACGGGTTGATCTTGATGGCGTGGTGGTATTCATGGTCGTGGGGCCCGTAGGCGGTTGTCCTCTGCGATTCGTTCAACGTGCAGAGGAAGTATTGGGGAACAGCGGTCTGCATTCAATTGCACACTTGCTCAGAAGCGAATTCAGACGCATTTCGTTACAGAATTTCCACTTTCAGTAGTTCGACTGTCCCAGATTCGTCTTAACGACCCCATCCAGCTCGCCTGGATGGTGAAGCAGATGGGACAGTCGAACTAGTGAAAGTGGTGATTCCTGGACTCTGGACATTCTTGTCCGAGTCCTTCGCTGCGACCGACCAAGACGAAATCAGCCTGACAGAATTTCAAGTTCCCGCAACGAACTCAGCAGACGCTCCGTCGTTGTATACAGTCGTGCGTGAATACCAAAGGTCTCAGCCTTTCGGATATACGCTTCGATATCGTCCGTGTAAAAGCATTCACCGGGTGCACACATGGCTTTGGACATGGCAACTTCGTAGATGCGATCTTCGGGCTTGAGCGCACCGGCATCGAAGGATGTGACACGATCATCCATTAGTTCCAGCACGCTGAAATTGCGTTCGATGAAATTCAGGTGCGTCACGCTCGTGTTCGACAAGAGCACCAGTCGCATCCCGGCCGCCTTCAACTGATGCAACACGGGAACGATGGACTCATTCAGCCAGAAAATATCGGCTGCCGCATGACGCAGTTCGTCAATGTTCAAGGCCTTTCCGGTCGCCTGACAGAATTCGTCGTGAAACTGTTCTTCACTGACCGCGCCGCGTTCCAGCTTCCACTGTCTGCCTTCATCCAGCAGAAATGTTTTCGTCTCAGGTTCGCTCCAGCCACACACGGTCGCGATATTCCGGCACATTTTCTCATGCGAAAAATGCACCAGCACATTGCCCATGTCGAAGAAACAGGTTTTAATGGTCATGGAGGAGTTGAGGCGTTGGAGGCAAAATGGAGACGAAGCTATTTCATACCGATTGCAAAACTCTTCAGCCATGCAGACTGTTTGTCGGTTAACGGCGGTGCCGGTACTGGCTGAGAATAGTCTAAACGACGGACATAGCCATTGCGCTCGTAGACGTCATGCAGTACGGTCTCCAGATTCAATGGGACGTCTGAATCACCAGGCAGCAAAGGAACCGGGATTGTCGGTAACGGCGATTCCAGCGCCGTCGGCCAGTAGTCGATTTTTGTTCGATCCTGTGATCGACTCAGCCATATTAAATATTCGCCGCGGCCCATGCCTGCAACGGGCTCGGTGCGATTTCCGGCGCGAAGCAGATCGATTTCGATAAAGTGGCTTCCCGACTGCAGCAAATCCCGCCGCTTCGAAAGATACGACGTCCGACTTGCTGACCCTTTCAGCTTGTTGGCAGGTGACAGAATCTCAATGGCCGTCACGATGGATTCGCTGTCTGACGATCGAATGATGATGCGGCGTTCCTTGAATTGAGGCTCCGCGACATGAGCCTGCAGTGATGGCGTGATCGTCGCGAGTGTCGAAGACCCGGAATCGGAAGTGACCCGTGCATACGACTCACGCACCGTGACATCAGGAATGATGAGTCGGATCATTGGATCATCCACATCACACAGTATGATTCGTTCTTCGACATCGGCGAAGTAGCGTGCCGGCATTACAGAATTCAGCCGTGACCGAATTTCAGAAATCAGCGCGGCGTGAACTCCGGGCGAAAGCTCTGGAGCTTCCATCCACGGATTCATGCCAGGAAACGGCGACGGCATAGCGATCTCTCCGGAATTTAGTAGTGCCGTTTGATTGTATCGCTGAACGGCTCCGGATTCGACACGGAATTGGGAAACTCTGCTCGCCGGGTAACGAATCGCATTGTACCGGCAAGCTGACGCATGCCGCTCGCCGGGGCCGGGATTACGTTTCTGCAAATATCGATGCGCGCAGATATTCTCGATTCAGTCTGGCGATATGAGCCACGGAAACTTCTGCCGGACAGGCGGCTTCGCATTCGGAGGTGTTGGTGCAGGAGCCGAAACCTTCTTTGTCCATCTGAGCCACCATGTTGATGACGCGGGCGTTGCGTTCGGGATGACCCTGGGGCAGGATCGCGAGTTGCGACACTTTTGCTGACACGAACAACATGGCCGATGCGTTCTTGCAGGCCGCGACGCAGGCTCCACAGCCGATACAGGCTGCCCCATCCATCGCGACTTCCTGCCGCAGTCCAGGGACAGGAATCGCATTACCATCAGGAGCGTTGCCGGTGTTGACCGAAACGAAGCCGCCTGCCGATATGATGCGATCAAACGCTGAACGATCGACAACCAGGTCGCGCAGCACCGGGAACGCGGCAGCGCGCCAAGGTTCAATCGTGACGGTATCGCCGTCGTTGAATCGACGCATGTGCAACTGACAAGTCGTCGTCGCATTGTCCGGACCGTGAGCCTGTCCGTTAATCATCAGGCTGCACATGCCGCAAATGCCTTCGCGGCAGTCGTGATCAAACGCGACAGGTTCTTCTTTCAGTGCGATCAGTTGCTCATTCAGCACGTCGAGCATTTCAAGGAACGACATGTGCGTGCTGACACCGTTGAGACGATACGTTCTGAAACCGCCTTTGTCGTTTGGGCCTGCCTGACGCCAGACGCGGAGATTCAAATTCAACAAATCAGTGCTCATGGTTATTTGTAACTCCGGGTCGAAGGCTTGACGTTTTCGAAGACCAGCGGTTCCTTGTGCAAAATCGGTTCTGCACCGCCACTCTGGAATTCCCATGCGGCCACGTACGAATAGTCCTCATCGTTGCGAGCCGCTTCACCGTCAGATGTTTGATATTCCTCACGAAAATGCCCGCCGCAGGATTCCTCACGGTTCAGAGCATCGATCGCCAGCAGTTCAGCGAATTCCATGAAGTCGGCGACGCGACCGGCTTTTTCCAGACTCTGATTGAGCGTCGCACCGGACCCAAGGACGCGGACGTCCTTCCAGAACTGCTCACGCAATTCGCGAATCTGGCCGATGACCTGTTCCAGGCCGCTGCGATTGCGAGCCATCCCGCACTTCTCCCACATCAGCAAGCCCAGTTCGCGATGGAACGAATCGACAGACCGTTTGCCCTGCACACCCAGCAGTTTCGTGATGCGGTCTTCGGCATCTTTCTTCGCCTGCAGACATGCGGGATGATTCTCCGGGACTTTTTCCAGCTTCGCCGTCGCCAGATGGTCGCCGATGGTATACGGAATCACGAAATAGCCGTCCGACAGCCCCTGCATCAGAGCGCTGGCACCGAGGCGATTGGCGCCGTGATCGGAAAAGTTTGCTTCACCCAGGACGTACAGCCCTTTGACGTTGCTCATCAGGTTATAATCGACCCAAAGCCCGCCCATCGTATAGTGGACAGCCGGAAAGATGCGCATAGGCTGCTTATACGGGTCTTCGGCCGTAATCTTGTTGTACATGTGAAACAGGTTGCCATATTTCTTTCGAACCGCGTCTTCACCATCCCGTTGGATGGCATCGCGGAAGTCCAGAAAAACCGACAGACCGGTCTCTCCGACGCCATGACCCGCATCGCAGCGTTCTTTTGCTGCGCGCGACGAAATGTCGCGTGGAGCCAGATTGCCGTACGACGGGTAACGCCGTTCCAGATAGTAGTCGCGTTCGGTATCCGGAATCTGATCCGGTGCTCGTTTGTCGCCCTTGGCCGACGGCACCCAGACTCGCCCATCGTTGCGCAGACTTTCGCTCATCAGCGTTAGTTTGGACTGATAATCGCCGGTGACCGGGATACACGTTGGATGAATCTGCGTGTAACAGGGATTTGCGAACAGGGCACCTTTTCGAGCGCAGCGCCATGCGGCCGTGACGTTGGAGCCTTTTGCCATCGTCGAAAGATAATAGACGTTGCCGTAACCGCCGGTCGCCAGAACCACGGCGTCAGCTGTGTGGGTTTCGAGTTGCCCCGTTGCGAGGTTGCGAACCACGATGCCGCGCGCCAGGCCACCGACGATCACCAGTTCCAGCATTTCGCGACGCGCGAAGAGTTTGACCTTGCCGGTGGAGACCTGTCGCATCATCGCCTGATAGGCTCCCAGCAGCAGTTGCTGTCCGGTTTGGCCGCGGCAATAAAACGTGCGCGAAACCTGAGCCCCACCAAAGGAGCGGTTCGCCAGGGTTCCACCGTACTCGCGTGCGAACGGAACACCCTGAGCCACGCACTGATCGATGATGTTGTTCGACACCTGAGCGAGACGATGCACGTTGGCTTCGCGGGCTCGATAATCGCCACCTTTGAGCGTGTCGTAGAACAGACGCCAGACACTGTCGCCGTCGTTCTGGTAATTTTTAGCGGCATTGATTCCGCCTTGAGCCGCGATGCTGTGGGCTCGGCGAGGGCTGTCCTGAAAGCAGAACGATTTGACGTTGTAGCCCAGTTCGCCCATCGAAGCTGCAGCCGCTCCTCCAGCCAGTCCGGTGCCAACCACAATCACGCTGAACTTGCGCTTGTTGGCCGGATTCACCAGCTTCATGTCGAAAATGTGTTTGTCCCACTTCTGTTGAAGCGGACCATCGGGAACTCGCGAGTTCAGTGTGTCACTTGCCACGCGAACCATCGGAAGACCTCAGAATTTCTTTTGAAACCCGGCAGACTGGCAGGCAGCCGGCCATGACAAATCTAACCTTTATACGCCATTGCCCATACTACAAGGCTGATGAACCCCGCCGCAACTCCCCAGGCAAACAGAATACCACCAATCTTCAGCAGCAGATTCCAGCGTTTGTGATTGATCCCGAGCGTCTGCAACGCACTGCGAACACCGTGCGACAGATGGATTCCCAAAGCCACAATACCCGTGATGTAAATCACCGCATTCAGAGGCGTTGAAAGGACAGCTTTGACGGCGTGGAATTCATTGTCAACCACCTTCTCTGCATTCGTCGCAGCAGAATAATCGACGCCCGGGTTTGCCTTGAGCTTCATGTCCAGAATATGAGTGACAAGGAACCCGAGGATCAGTAACCCGGTCAACATCATCCAATTCGACGCTCCGCCATTCGGCAGAATAAACATGCCCTGCTTGGTTTCCTTGATCGCGTATTCTTTGTTGCGCGCAACCTTGTTCATCGCGGCAGTCGAAATTGCGAGACCAATATGCAGTGCGAAGGTAGCGAAGAGTCCGACTTCCGCAGCTGCCAGGATCGGCCCCAGGCTGTGCAGAGCGTGCGCATAATCATTGAATGCCTGTTCGCCAGCGTACAACTTCAGGTTGCCGCCGAGATGGGCGACAAGAAATCCACAGAGCGAGAGCCCTGTGATCGCCATGAGGATTTTCTGCCCCACAGTGGTCGAAAGGACTCTCACGAATGGCCCCAGACCAGGAACCTTCGAGAGCAGTTGAGCCGGTAGACTCAGAATTCGAAGCAGAGCGTTCAAGAGTCCCGCTCCTCCCCGTAAAAGCGGTAGAATGAATGTACGTCCAGCCGGGAAATGGTCCGGGATTTTGACATACCAAACCACTTGCCCGGCAGATTATAGGACCACACCGGCGAACTGCAACGCGGTCGAAAAAACGATCCTTTGGCTGAGATTTCCGCTGTTTGCAAATTCATGCCACGAGATTTCGTGGGGAAGAGTCTTTCTGATGCACGATTTTTGCGATCCAGGAACCGCCGCTTCAGCATCGATTGATGTTGGTGTGAAGGGTGGAACTCCCAATGGCGTCGACTTAGAACCCGTCTATCAATAAATCCGTGTCTTCCGGGCTGTGTCTGGGCCATGGTTGTGCGAAGGTTCAGGCAGTCCCGTCGGCGGAGCGACGGGTGTACTGTACACCCGTCGC
>JAYSPO010000837.1:0-1205 GCA_043722015.1 Candidatus Kuenenia sp.
TTGGCACGCTTGCGTGGGGCAGCAACTGTAACTGGCGGCTCCGCAGTAGCGTCCCGCTTCGACCGAACCGGGTACCGCGACGATGCCCAGCGCGAGCGCGGTCAACATCCCGACCATCGTTTTTCTCATGACTGTTCTCCCATAAAAAGGCATTGACTGTTGCGACTTCGCGATCGATTGATGACATCTGATCTGGAGAGTCTGCCGTCGGCAGCGTGTTCAGTTCGGTCACTCGGGCCCGCACGATCGCGGCGAGTGGCCTCGTCAGAACTGACAGCACCAGACCGGAAGTCTCATCCCACAAACTCATCTGCAACCGGAAGCATTGCCTGAATCATAAGCTCCAGCACAGACCCTTCGCGAAGAGAAAGTCCGGAAAACTACGGAAGCCGCGAAGAGCGAATTCACCAACGCTGAACAACCGTGACAGTTGGCAGACTGACCCCGTTTGGCAGACCTCACGAAACCGAAACAGCTCGCGCAGCCTGCCGACTCGATGGCCTTGGTGCAGAACGGCAACGAACCGTGTGCTGCGAAAAGACCACTCGAATCAACACGCACCCAGTGATGCCTGATGCGACTCAGTCACTTGGCCAAAACCCGAATGGCCACAGCGCGCTAATCTCTCTTCTTGGCGGGGAAACTGACGGCGCGGCGGACAATCCCGTTGCGAGCCTTGGCCGTGTCGGGGGCGATCGACTTCCCCCGGACTTCTCGCAACCAGCGTTCGCAGAGGTCGCAGCCGAAGTCGGGATGATCCTTCAGCGCGTCACCTAGATGATTCGCAACCGGTCACCGGACGTACAACTCGAACGCCTCCAGACCACCATCGCGATCGGAATCACGATGCTGAGGACGACGATCACACTGGCCAACACCGGTCGGTATCGCGAGGTCGTCCGGTCTGTGGCCGACTCAGCATGAATGTGTTCCGAGCGGGAAGTGGGAGCGTGCCAAAGTGGCCAATCGCTGCCAGCGGATGGCCATTCAATCAGGAACTCATCACCAGCAATGAACGTCTGCGGACGCATCATTGCGATGCTTGCATTCGCAGTGCAAAGGGAGGAAAAGTGGTCGCGCCCGATGTCCATGAGTTGGAGACCGTCCATGCGAATCGATCGACTGTGTTTGACGAACTTCAAGAAGTACCAGAGCCAAGACATTGATTTTCATCCGCACTTCACGCTGCTGGTGGGTGAGAACGG
>JAYSPO010000838.1:0-1782 GCA_043722015.1 Candidatus Kuenenia sp.
GCGGCCGAAGAACGCGGCGAAGCCGTAGAAGTCGCGCTGGCTCCACTTCTCGGACGGGTGCTGGTGGCACTTGCAGCAGTCGAGCCGGACCCCGAGGAAGAGCTGGCTGACCATCGGGCCGAGTTCTTCCGGCTCCCGGCGGTTGCGGAAGAAGACGGCCGCGCCGTTCTTGAACGTGCTCCCTTTCGCCGTGATCAACTCGCGGACGAATTGGTCGTAAGGCGCGTTCTTACGGAACTGCCCGCGGATCCATTCGTCGAGGTTCAGCGTGGCCTTGATGCCGGCGTGGTACGGGTTCGGTCGAAGGAGATCGACCCATTTGTTCGCCCAGTGATCAGCGAAGTCGGGTTCCAGCAGCAAACGATCGACAAGTCTGGCGCGCTTGTCAGACGTCGCGTCGGCAAGGAACGCAGTCACTTCATCGGGCGTGGGAATGCGACCACAGATATCGGTCATCGCGCGCCGCAGAAAGGTGTGATCGTCACACACTGGTGATGGAGTGATATTCAGTCGCTGCAGGTTGCGCCACACCAGTCCGTCGATGAAGTTGTGGCGAGGCAACTGATCGTAGATGTCACCGGCAATGGCTTCCGTGCGAGGAATCAATACGTCACAGACTGCAATCTGTCCCATGAACCGCGCCATGATGGCCGCGACGCCAGTGATGTGTCCGGCGGTGACAAGTCCCGCTTCGTCAACCGCAGCGATGGGTGCTTCATTCGACTGAAACGCTGTCAGTCGAGTCACATCGCGGTCTGTGCCATCCGAGAATTTTGCCGTGACGACAAGAGCCTGAGTCTGATTCGGAACAGCAACGATCGACGACGGTGAGACGGAGATCGATTTCAATGTCGGAGCATCAGGGTTCTTTCGCGGCATCCCCTGTCGGACCCAGTTGAGCATTGTCTGATACTCAGGACCATCCGTTGCCAGTCGTCGTCCGCCACCATGAGGAACCGTGCCGGCCGGTTTGGCAAGCAGCAGACTGTGTTCCGGAGCAGATGGAAATATTCGTCGTCCTCGACCTTCTTTGGTAATCGCGTCGTAGTCCTGCTGCGGATCAAAGCCCAACAGAGACAACTGAAAACCTCCCTGACCACGCGCCTTCCCGTGGCATGGTCCGCTGTTACATCCCAGCCGTGTGAAGATCGGTTGCAGGTCGTTTTGAAAATCGACTATTGAAGCTGCGGCAGCATCGTCCGCGCGAACGGTCTTGGTGGCCATCGACTGGATGGGAAACATGGCCAGCATCAGGACAGCTGACGAATGCAAAAGTGTCGAACGTCGGTAATTCACGGCGTCAGTCGGCGAAGGAGGGAAGGAATGGGAGAGAACGCAGGCAATGCAAAACTCGTGGACACGCAATCTAACAAATCCAGGCGACCGTTGTCACGGAAGAACTGGAATTCGCAGCGCAATTCGTCTGCTGAAACAGGCGAAATCCCGGTGTTCATTGGCTGAATCGGCACTCTCGCATCCGGGATTCTTCTGCGACTTGATTTCAGGAATCGAAGGACAACAGAGCTGGCTCTTGAAGTCGGATCGCTTCGGAACGAAGTGCGAATCCTAAGGTAGGCAATTGAAGAAGTTCGTGAAGAGATGTAATACCTCAGAATGGTTTGAGACTTTGCGACATCGATCAGATTCCGTCTGGTGGCATCCTGAAACGCATGACCGCCGATGTGACCAACAGTGAATGGAATCATCAAACTCAGGTGGACTTCGGCACCGAAGCACGAGCCGATCAGAATGCAGGTAAGACAAACAACGCGGCTGAATCTC
>JAYSPO010000839.1:0-8898 GCA_043722015.1 Candidatus Kuenenia sp.
GGAATCAGAATCACGCAGGTCACCCACAGCAGCAGATTCAGTGGCACGCCGATTTTTACGAAGTCATTAAATCGATATCCACCGGGGCCAAAGACCATCATGTGTGTCTGATAACCGACGGGGGAAGCAAATGCAAAGGACGCCGCCAACGCGACTGCCATCACAAACGGTCGTGGGTCACAGTTCGTCAGAGCAGCCGCCTTCACGCAGAACGGAAACGCCAGCACCGCAGCTCCGTTATTGGTAATCAGTTCATTCAGGACCATCGTCACGAAGTAAATTGCCGCCAGCGTGGCATAGGGTCCATATGGCTGCGTCAGCGCGACAAGCTTTGTGGACAGGAACATGGCCGCGCCGGATTTCTCCAGTGCCGCGCCAAGTCCGAAGGATGCACCAATCGCGATCAGAACCTGCCAATCGATCGCCTGACGACCATCGGAAGCAGACATGCAGCGCGTCACAATCATCAACCCACCCGCGATGAATGCTCCCAACATTGCCATTTCGCCGCTGCCGAAGGACATCACGGCCAGGAGCACCGCAAAGATCAACAGTGCGACTCCCCAGCGTTCGTGCCGCATCGGCTGCGATCCTTCGACGTCGCTCACCAGATAAAAGTCGGCATTGTTTCGATGCGCCTGGACAAAGTTAGGTCCTGTCTGCATGAGCAATGTATCACCGGCCTCCAGCTTGACGTCACCAATCTTGGTTGCAAGTCGAGCTCCGTTTCTGTGAATCGCGACGATCGCCGCGTTGTAGTGCGATCTAAACTGGGCTTCCCGAACGGTTTGACCCACCAGCGGTGACGACCGGCTGACGACCACTTCACACAATCGCCGCCGCCGTTGTTCCTGAGCGGACTTGTCGGTTGATTCCGTCGCTGGTTCCAGGCCGGGAATTTTTTTCAGATCCACGATGGTCTCGACGACTCCGGTAAACACCAGTCGGTCGTTGGCTTCCAGGACGGTATCGGGACTCACGGGTGCGATAATCGAACCCCGCCGGTCGATTTCGATCAGGAACAACCCGGGCAGACGTCGCAAGCCGGCGGCTTCGATGCTTTGTCCGATCAGCCGACACACAGGCGTGACCAGCATTTCGACCAGATACTCGCGTCGTGAGTCGCCAAGCTGTTCCAGCGTTTCCTTTCGCTCCGGAAGGAGTTTGCGACCAATTGTCAACATATAGATCAGGCCAACGAAGGCGCACGGAACACCCGCCCAGCCAATCTCGAAGAAGCCCATTTCGGCCATCCCGTATTTTGTCATCAGCCCATCGACAACGAGATTCGTGCTGGTGCCGATGCGCGAACAGCATCCGCCAAGAATCGTCATGAATGACAACGGTATCAGCAGTTTTGACGGAGCGACGTGCTGGCGTCGGCACCATGACATCACCACGGGAATCAGCATGGCCACGATCGGCGTGTTGTTCAGAAATGCGGATGTGCCAACGCAGAATAACGAGAGCATAATCAGTCCGCCGAGTTCGGTTCGGGCAGGTCCCAGGACTTTTGCACCGATCATATCCACGATGCCTGTTTCCTTCAGTCCAGCCGTCACCAGAAACAATGCCGCGACCATCAGTAATGACTGGCTCACAAACCCGCCGAAGGCTTCCTGGGCTGTGATGACGCCACAAAGTGACAGAAGCACGATGGCACCTGCAAACACCAGGTCGGCCGGCTTCTCATACGCGAGCGCAATCAGGACCACCAGTGTGACGAGAATCGTCAGCCACATCGGATACTCGGCTTTGATCCTGTCCCAGGTTGTGAACGACACCAGCGTCGGAATGCTGCTCGCAGAAACCAGATGCACGTCGAGACAACGAAGAACGGATTCCTTTTCGGCCATGGCATGAACGGCGACAACATTTTTCCCCTCGCGCAGAGCAGCAATCGTTTCCGGTGACAACGGAATCACGGCGTGTTTTTCAAGGGCATTATCGATTTTCGCAGCCAGAGATCCGTTGATGAAGACTTCCGTTTCACCCGCCGTTTGAACGTACAATGCGGCGTCCGTCGGAATGGACTTGAGAGTCACTATCTGACGCAGCCAGATTTCAGCTGAAGTCCATTCGGTGAAGGCGCGACCGGATGCATGATCCGCCGTTCCGAATCCGCCACGGCCTTCCTGCCACTTGACGTCATCGTACGTTTCTTCAAGCCAGCTTGCAGGTTTTTTGAGCGTATAGCGCCAAGGCATGTCAACGAGGTCATCGCCGAAGGCTGCAGGCATCGGTCCGGCACTCAACGCCAACAGCAACATCGCGGTGCGAAGAAACCAGGCACGATGAGACGCATGGATTCGAAACCAGGTTGTTCGATTCACTTCGTTGTTCTTCATACAGGAGACTCTATGCAAGACGGACAATGCGGCCGACACAGAGACAAAGGTCCGGCCGGGGCCTGCTGATTCAGGATTTTCGCAACAGTTTCCGGGGGGGGCACCAGTCTGAATTCCGGGTGAGCGGGCATCGCGCCAGGCATCGCTTTAAGAAAACATCATGTTTTTTGAACCACAATGACAAGCTGGAAGCTTATCCCACTTTCAATTAACAGACCGCTCACGTCCTTCTCCACAACCTACTTCATCAATGCCGCAATTTCTTTCTGTGTGAACCGGTTCTGCAGACGGGCACCCAATTGTCCGACGATCCGCGCTGCGGCATGAGACGCCAGATGCCCTGCCTGCTTCCAGCTCATCCCGTTGGTGATCCCGTACAACAGCGCACCAGCATACATATCACCGGCACCAGTCGTGTCGATCGCATCCACGGAGACGCCTTCGATCGGAATGGCTGTTCCTTCGTGCATCAGAATTGATCCGTTTGCACCAAGCGTCATCGCGACGTTCTCGGCATGCCGATGCAGTTCCGCCGCACATTCAATAGGGTCGGTCTTTCCGGTCAGACTTTTTGCCTCTTCCTCATTGCAGAAGAACAGATCGACGGGCCCTTCGACCAAAGCCCAGATTTCATCCCGGCACATGTTGCACAGAAACGGGTCAGACGCGGTGAAGGCAACCTTGCAACCAAACATCTTTGCCGCATTCATGGCCTTGTAGGCCGCCGCGCGGGTGCCGGGATTCGTGAGCAGATAACCTTCGACATAGACGTACGTCGCGCGTTTCAGTTCGTCTTCGTTGATATCTTCTTCTGTGAGCGTGGCTGACACGCCCAGATTTGTGAGCATCGTACGCTGAGCGTCCTCGGTGATCAGCACGGCACAGGTTCCTGTCTGTCCACTGCCAGCCGCCGCTACTTCAATCGTGACGCCCATCTTGCGCATGTCGCGAAGAAAGAACTCACCCGCTTCATCGCTGGCGACTTTGCCGGCGTACGCTGCTTTGCCGCCAAAATCCGCGACCCCCATGATTGTGTTGGCTGCGGAACCTCCCGCACAGCGGTTGAGCGAAATTCCGGTCAGACGGCTGAGAACACTCTGCTGCTGCCCGTCATCGACCAGCGTCATAATGCCTTTTTCGAAACCAGTTTCCGCGACCCAGTTATCTGAAACTCGCGCCTGAATATCCACGAGGGCATTTCCCACGCCAAAAACGTCGTATCTCATGTTGAAAACATAACTTCCAAAAAGCCATTTCGGATCGATCCAACCGCACGCCCAGCCGAGTCGATTTTGTGGGACGCAGCATAGCAGACTGCCCGAATCGTTCGAATCCCTGTCTTTCCGGCGACGTTTTCCCACCGCGAGTGGGAATCTTTCGGTCCAGATCCGTTAGCATGTCTCGAATTGCGGAACAGGTGACTCTCCCGGCGCGTACCCTCCCCAGATCATAAAAACACCCACGGATGCAGCTGCCTCACATTCTGTATTTTTCTACGCTGCGGAACTGGCTGCGGCTGCTTTGGCGTTACAGTCGGCAATTCGATGTCGCGCAATGGCCTCGCGTACTTCGGATCACACTTTTTGTCATCGCCACGATCCCAATTCGAATCTTTGAGCGAGTGCGTTACGGACGGGCCATCCATCGTCATCGGCTTACGGAACCGCCGGTTTTCATCATCGGCCATTGGCGAAGTGGCACGACCAATATGCACAATCTGATGCTGCAGGATCCACAGTTTGCGAGCGTTACGATGCTGCACTGTGCCATTCCGAGCGGCTTCCTGACATGGGAATGGCTGGCCCGCCGGATTCTGTCGCGGCGACTTCCGAAGAGTCGCCCGATGGATGCCGTGCCGCTGGGCATCGATGAACCGATGTCCGAAGACTTCGCACTCGCCGGACTGACTCACATGAGTCATTATTTGAATTACTTTTTCCCACAGATTGCTGAACAGACGTTTCGTGAGACCGTACTGTTCGTAGGCGTCAGCCCGCAGGATGTGGCTCACTGGTCAAACCACTACGATTATCTGCTGCGCAAAGTTTCTTACGCCAGCGGTGGCAAACGTCTGCTGCTCAAGAACCCACCAAATCTTGGCCGCGTACCGGAAGTGCTGAAACGATATCCGGATGCAAAGTTTATTCATGTCTATCGCAATCCGTGGCTGGTTCATGCGTCGTCCATAAAACTGATGCAGCGTTTCATGGAAGACCTTGCCTTTCAGAGACACGATGCGGCTGCAATCGAAGAATTCATCTCGCGCCGCTACGCAGCGATCATGCAAAAATGGTTTGCCGACCGAGACCTGATCCCTCGCGAAAATGTGATAGAACTGCGGCATGAAGACATCACGGCTCGTCCCATTGAAATCGTGGAATCAATCTACCGGCAATTCGGGCTGACCACCTGGTCTACGATGCAGCCCCGGCTGCGGACATACGCAGATTCATTAGCTGGCTATCAGAACAACGAATACGCGTTCAACCAGGAATATCTCCAACGCATCGACCCCCACATCAGACCAGTTGCTGAACGACTGGGATACTCCATGCCTTAGTGCACTGTCAGCAATGGATTGATGGGTGGCCGGGGTTGGAGGGTGCCAGCCCGAAACCCCGGGGCTTCCTTCGCTCCGCTCAGTCCAGCCCCGGCCACCCGATCCGTGCAGCCCCAGACACCCGATCCGCCAGGGCACGACTGACTGAGCACGCGCCATGGGCTGCTTGCGGATGGACTATTCCCGCGACAACACGACCCGATCATCCTGCACATCGACTCGCTTGAAGTGCTTGCCAAAGATCAGCGGGAATAGTTCTGAACCTGGTTGTCGTTCTGTGAGTTTGTCAAGTTGAATGGATTCATTCAGCATGGCGAGTACCGATGGTGAGTCTTTGTCGATAACTTCGATCATGATTTTCTCTTGTCGAAAGAAATCGATCAACTGTCCAATCGTCGCCCGTTCAGCCTTTATCTGGAAGTTTCTCGTGCGAATGGAACCGTTTGGCTTCGTCGATGTTGCCGCTGGACTGCTGACGGAGTTGAACGCCTCCTGCAGCGCGGCGTTGAGTAACACGTGTTGTCGCAGTGTGGTTGTAACCGTGGCGTTTGAACCTGTCCAGCTGATCTCGACATTCGGAGCCTGTTGTTGCCAGGCGGTGACGACCGTGGCTTTGAATCTGCTGCCCACGGCATAACGATGTTCAAGGAGTTCTTCCGGATCGATCGGAACAATCGTCAATTCCGCCTGATCGCCCGCCAGCTTGAACGTCAGGTCAAACTGATTCAGGATCATCGTTGCTGATTCGGCGAAGGACATCCGGGGAAGTCGCTCCTGAGCCCAGACGTCGTGAGGAATGGCATCCGGATTTTTGATCACAGCTCCAGCGGTCTTTGCATGATCCAGCAGAATCTGACGCGGCTCCGACAGTTGTTCCCAGGACGCATCGATTTTCGCGGTCAGCCGACGAAACAAGGCGGCATCAGTTTTCTTCCGGAGTGAGTTCACCTGGTCAGCATTATGACTCAGCAGAATCGGAAGCCGATAAATCGCGTCCGCCGGCCCGACACAGGCAAAATTTTCCGTCACGCAAAACGCTCCGTCCGGAATTGCGGACGAAATCTGTTTAAGTACTTGAACTCGCGGCACAAAATCCGTTTTCACACTGATCGGGCGATGAGGATCAATTCGGCGATCCCGCAAAATCACGACTCCCGTCTGTGCCTGGAGATCGCGGAGCTGGTTTCCGAGTTCTGACCCGATGCTGGACCAACTGATGTTTGTTGCCAAAGCCGTTTGAAGATCCTTGCCCGTGTGGAGCGAGGATTGTTCGTCAGTAGGGATGACGAGTAGAAAGACGAGGATCGTGAGCATATGTAAGTTGAATTCCCTCTGAATCCTGGTGCGGGCTTCCCCCGCAACCGAAACGAGTAGGCAGATTTCGCTGAAATCTGCCGGGCCGACTTCGGCGAAGTCGGTCTACATTCGTCAGTCTCAAAATGATGCGTCGCCAGCAATCTTCTCTGGAATATACAACTCTCAACGTTTGCAGAACACGACCGGGGTCTGCGTTCCTTCCTCGTCCCGCCTGCCGCGAGCTGGCATTCAGGCTCCAAACACGGTCTATTGTGCCATAAAACCAGGCATGACTGAACCGCAGAACGACAAATCTGTCACGTGTTATGCTGGAAGCGAACAGTTTCTGTAGTGGACCGGCGATGTGACAAGTACCATGCGCCGTTAGAAAAACCCCGCAAGGACGGGTGTGGAGACTCGTCGTGCGAAATTGTTGAGATTGATTATGAAGCACACCCATGCTGTTGGAATTGACCTTGGTACAACGTACTCGTGCATTGCGTGGTTGAACGAGTACGGTCAGCCGGTCACAATTCCGAACCAGGAAGGTGAACTCTCGACCCCGTCGGTTGTGTTCTTCGATGGTAGTCAGCCGATCGTGGGCACTGAAGCCATGCGAAACGCGATTGCCAGTCCGGAGCGTGTCGTCCAGCATGCGAAACGCTTCATGGGCAATCCGGAGAAGTTCTGGAAAATCGATGACACGCGATATTCGCCGGTGCATATTTCGGGAATGATTCTGCGAAAGTTGATTGCTGCGGCGCAGGAACAGATCGGCGAAATCAGTGAAGCCGTCATCACGGTTCCCGCACAGTTCGGTGATGCGCAGCGGCTTGCGACGATGCAGGCTGGTCATGCAGCCGGGTTGGAACGCATCGAAATGATCAATGAGCCCGTTGCGGCGGCGCTCTGTCATGTGCTGGGCAATGAAGGACTCGCATTTACCGAACTTGCCATCGATCAGCAGTTACTGGTGTTCGACCTTGGTGGCGGTACCCTGGACCTGGCTGTGGTGAAGTATAAGACCAACCAGGTTTGCGTCGTCGCATCCGATGGCGATCTTGAACTGGGGGGTCTGGATTTCACAAAAGTGCTGGTGGATGCAGCCGCGGAAAGATTCATCGCCGATTTCGGCAACGATCCGCGTTCTCATCGCGGCAGCCTGCAGTTTCTGTCGCTGGAAGCGGAACAGGCCAAACGCAGCCTTTCTGTTCGACCGCGAGCGGCAATCACCGTCCACCACGAAGGGCATCGTAAGACCTATCAGATCGAACAGAAGGAATTCGAATCGCTCAGCCGAAAACTCATTCAGCGGTCAGAAGAAATCACGCGTCGCATTCTGAAAGACAATAAACTCGGCTGGGCTCATATTGATGTCGTACTCACCACCGGAGGTGCATCGCGGATGCCCATGATTCGTGAGAGTCTGAAGAAACTCAGTGGTCGGACTTTGAATTCATCGCTGTCGCCCGATCAATCGATCGCACATGGTGCGGCGTATTACGCAGGGATGCTGCTGTCGAATGATCAGTACGCCCGGACGGTCTTCAACAGCACTGCGTCATCGCGACTGGCAAAAGTGCAGCAGCAGAGCGTGAACGCCCGGGCACTGGGGATTCTGGTGCGAGATGAAAAAGGGCAACGCGTGCCCCATTATCTGATTCCCGCGAATACGCCTTTGCCCGCCGCGACGACACATGTGTTCGGGACTGTCGTGGATCATCAAACCCGGGTCCGCGTGCAAATCGTTGAGAGTGGTGCCGGGGCTGACCGACCGCCAACAGTCCTTGGTAATTGTCAGATTACAAATCTGCCTGCGGACCTGCCGGAAGGGACTGAGATTGAAGTGACGATCAGTTACGATCATCAGGCTCGCGTCCATGTGTCGGCTGTAGAGCCCGTGAGTGGTCTGCGAACAGAAATAGAAATCGTCCGCCAGGAAAATCTGAATTCACAGCTGCAGGAAAAACCAGGAGTCGTGGCAGACCCGCAGACAGCAACGGATGATGAATTGCTTCTGACAAAGATGCCGGCCGCTTCCGTGCCGGATTCATCGGCACAGAATCGTCCAGGCAAGGGAACATTGAAAGCGGCGTCCGTGCCTGCGGCTGTGATCAGTCCCGATCTGGACGCGCTCGAGGAACTGTCGAATCTGTATCTGGAGGCGTCGCCGGAAGTTGACGATCAGCCGGTACTGCTCTGCAACGATTGCGGCACGCCACTGCTGCGTGATGGAAGCTGTGCAACCTGCAACAGCGTTCCAATTAAGCAAAGTCCCAAGGGGAAGCGTAAAGTTGTTCCGCAAAAGCCTGCAAGTTCGGAAAAACGTGTCCAGACGCAGCCGACAGCAGCCAACGCGCCACCGAACATCCCACCGTCTCTCAGTCGCAGCAATGCATCGGGGCGCAAGAAACCTCAGCCTGATCCGAATGAGGCCGAGTTCTGGGATCTCGTCGATGGCGATTAGTGGAACATACTGCGCGCGGTTGAGGATGGCACATTCGCTTAACCGCTTCGGCAACGCCCCGCGCTTCGTATTTCAAATTTCCTGACTCTACTGGATTCTATGTGCTGACTGTTTGAACCACGAATCAACCCAACGCGGGCTTCGCCCGCAACCCATGGTTGAAGACGAAACTCAGGAAGATTTGCGACGGGAAAATTAAAAGCAGAAAAATTGATAGCAGAAAAATG
>JAYSPO010000840.1:0-15230 GCA_043722015.1 Candidatus Kuenenia sp.
GTCCGGCCTACAGATTCAACCCCATTTCGTTACCGCTCACGCTGCCGCAAAATCTATCGGGCTCAGTTCCGGCAATTCAAAATTCCGAGCCACGCGCGACTGCCGCGATTCCTGACTGATGTCCAGCAGATAACGAGTCACTTCATTTCTCAGCGTCTTGAAATCTGTATTGAAGTTCAGTGTCGTACGGTCGCGCGGTCGCGGGAGTCGCACTTCAAAGGATTCACCCAGGGTTGCCTTCGGCCCCGGCGTGAGAGCGATAATGCGATCGGCCATGAGCACGGCTTCATCCACATCGTTTGTAATCATCACAACCGTGCGTTTGTCTTCGTCCCAGATGCGGACGATTTCGTCCTGCAGATTCGCACGCGTCAGTGCATCCAATGCGCTGAGCGGCTCGTCAAGCAACAACACTTCCGGCTGCATGGCGAGTGTGCGTGCCAACGACAGCCGCTGACGCATGCCGCCGCTGAGCTCCTGAGGTTTTTTCCATTCTGAATGGGTGAGAGAAACCATGTCGATATATTTCTGAATCCATGCTTTCCGTTCGGTTCCCGTCTGACGCGGAAACACCTGGCGCACAGCCAGTTCAATGTTTCCATACACCGACAGCCATGGAAGCAGCGAGTAATTTTGAAACAGGATTCCGCGATCCGGCCCCGGTTCGCCACCCGGTTTGCCTCGCAGCAACACCTGTCCCGAATCCGGCTGATGCAGTCCCGCGAGCAGTGACATGAGTGTACTCTTGCCGCTGCCGGAAAAACCGATGATCGCGACGAACTCATTTTCTTCGACGGACAGATTCACGTTGTGCAGGACCTCACTTCTGTTCGAAGCAGGCCCGAAGCCGAGATTGGCGTTTTTGAGTTCAAGGAAAGACATAGGGGAAGTATTTGAGATTTGAGATTTGAGATTTGAGATTTGAAATCCACTCACAACGCAGCCGTCGCACCGTCGAAACTTACGCTGCGTTGCAGGATGATCATGATGCGGTCGAGCAGAAATCCGATCGCGCCGACCACAAACACAACGGCAACCATTCGTGCGAACGAATCACTCGCACCGTTGTTGAATTGATCCCAGATGAACTTTCCGAGCCCTTCACTGGACGCGAGCAGTTCCGCAGCAATCAACACCATCCAGCCGACGCCAAGTGAAATTCGCAGACCGGCGAACATCAGGGGCAGCGCGGACGGGATCACAATTTTTGTCATGCGACTCCAGAACCCCAGACGCAGCACGCGGGCTACGTTCATGTGATCCTTTTCAATCGATGCCACGCCCAGCGCTGTGTTCACAAGAGTCGGCCAAAGTGAACAGAGGGCCACCGTCACACCAGATGCGATGAACGCCGGATTGATCTTCAGGCGACCGATGAGTGGAATCTCTGCGAGGAACGAGATCAGCCAGTGCTTGTCCGGATCCGGAATGAACCCGCCCACGATGATCAAGGCAATCGGCAACCATACGATCGGTGAGACAGGTTTGAAAAGTGCAATGAACGGAGTCATCGCCGACATGAACGTTGGGTTCAGCCCGCATAAAATGCCGATCGGAATGGCAATCACCGAACCCAGCACGAACCCAAAGAACACACAGGCGAGACTGCGTTTGATCTGGTCCGGCAGAGTCCACGGTTTGGCATATTCGGAATGCGCCACAGTGTCAGCACGCTCCTCGGCCGCAGCGAGTCGTTGAGCCAGTGCGAGAGCATCGGTTCCGGTGGCGGCCTGAAACGCCAGTATATCCGTGTCGATTTGTGCCTTCGCTTCGGTCAACTTTGACTCGCGATTGGCACGCGACAACTGTTCGGAGACTTTCAGCAGATACTGTTTTTCTTCGGCAATCGCAGTCTGAGCCAATTTCGCAGCGATCAGCCCCGGGTCCTTCTCGGATCGCAGAGCTTCTTCGTCAGTGCGAATCTGCTTGAGCTGTTCGCCGGCGACTTTTTCGGCAGCATTGTGAGCCTTGACTCCCAGCACGAGTTGCGCGTGTCCGGCTTCATCACCGGGCTTGAGTGCTGCCGTGCGGTTTTGAAGTTCCAATGTTCGCGTGGACGATTCTCTTTGAAGGCTGGCTTCGAGGTCGGCTGTCCTGCTGCGAAGCTCTGCGACCTTTGCATTCAACTGGTGCGACGATTTGGATTCTGCGTCAGACACCTGGAGATCGGCTACCGCAGAGAGTGATTCAAGTGCCTTAAGACGTGATTCTGTTTCTGCCAGCCATGTGTTTTTCCTGTCGCCGGTCAGTTCAAACGCCCGCTGCTTGTCGTTTTCCCGCGTGTGGAATTCCCAGATGCCGACAGCAGCATTCCAGACAACGGATGGTGTAGGAACTTCACCGGATTTGGTCTTGTGCCGAGGTGCAATCTGCGTCCACAGGATCAGAAATGCAACAATCGACAGCACGGGGATCACGATGAACTGACCGATCTTTTTCAACTGGGTCCGGGGTTCTTCACCGTACATCAGCCGCACGATCGGAGTCAGAAAAGTTAACCCCGAGACATCCAGAAATTTCAAAAGCCCGTATTTCATAAGTTGTCACCGGAATTGCCCAACCCTGATCTGATAAGTTGTCTCTGTAGCCTGGTCCGGCCTACCCAAAAAATCAAGTCCGGCAAGGCGCTAGTCCTTATTTCCAATTGTCTGTGTGGCCAGATACCCCAACGGATCTTTTCCGTCGTACGTGAGGCCATCAATAAAATCACTTGTGGGCGGCTTATAGCCGTCAGAGTCTTCGGGCGGAATTTCATCCGCTGTCAGCAGACCTTGGGCCACGAGGCGTGAAGCAGCCGCGCGGTAGACCTCTGGCAGGTAGATTTCTTTCGCAGTTGCAGCGTACCATTCAGCAGACTTTGGTTCGCCGATCTGGCCCCAACGACGCATCTGTGTCAGAAACCAGATGCCGTCGCTGTACCACGGATACGTGCAGTGGTACTTGAAAAAGACGTTGAAGTCGGGCATCTCCCGCTTGTCGCTCTTCTGAAAATAGAAGAAGCCCGTCATGGAGTTGCGAATGACGTCAAAGTCCGCTCCCACGTAATCCGCACGCGATAGAATCCGACATGCCTCGTCTCGATTCACGAAAGCATCATTACCGTCAGTCTCATCCAGCCATTTGCCAGCTCGGATAAGTGCTTTTACCACCGCGATGTGCGTGTTTGGATTCTCATTGGCCCAGCTTTTAGTCACGCCAAAGACTTTTTCGGCCTTGTTCCTGTAAATGTCGTAGTTTGTAGCGACAGGCACACCGATGCCCTTGGCGACCGCCTGCTGATTCCACGGCTCGCCAACACAGTAGCCCTGGATGTTGCCTGCTTCCAAAGTCGCCGGCATCATGGGTGGCGGAGTGACCGACAACTCGACCTGAGCGTCCGTGCGACCACCGGTGTCGGCTTCAGAATACATCCCCGGATGAATTCCTGCAGACGCCAGCCAGTAGCGAAGTTCGTAGTTATGTGTGGAGACGGGGAACACTACCGCCATCTGCAGCTTTTTGCCTTCAGCGAGCATCTGCTCCACGATCGGCTTCAGTGCTGCGGCAGTGATCGGATGTGGCGGAGTCGGCGACCTCAGGGCTTCGTCGTTGGACTGCATCTGTTCCCAGATCGCATTGGAAACAGTGATCCCGTTGCCATTGAGATCCATCGTATAAGCAGTCACGATCGGAGCCTGAGTTCCTATCCCGATGGTGGCAGCAATCGGCTGGCCGGACAGCATGTGCGCTCCGTCCAGCTCTCCGTTGATCACATTGTCCAGCAGCGTCTTCCAGTTCGGCTGCGCGATGACTTCAACCTGCAGACCTTCGTCCTGAAAGAAGCCTTTTTCCCGAGCAATCACGAGAGGCGCGCAGTCGGTCAGCTTGATAAAGCCGAACTTCAGATCCGTCTTTTCCAGGAGTAAGCTGGCACTCGTCGCAGCCGATTCGGGGGCAGTGCCTGCTTCAGGCATTCCAATAACAGGCACCGCAGTCTCAGCGGCACTTTGCGCGGAATTGGGCGGCGCGGCGGATTCTCTTGACGCAGCAGGTTCCGGCGTTGAAGTCGCGGGTTCCGACTTGGCGCACCCAATCACAGAACACATCAGCAGAAAGACAAATGAACAAACTGCCGACGCATTTCGGTGCGCGAGAAGGAAAGGCACATAGAACTCCGGAATTCGTGATGACAAATTGAGCAACAGTCAACTGAATGCTCTTGAAATCAACGATTCGCAAAGCGTGTGCCGGGCTTGGAAAAAGGGTCAGGAACCAATAGTGCGGAGCACCCATTGGGCCATTTGGCTATTGGTTCCTGACCCCTTTTCCAAACCTTAAACCTATGGTCAGCCTTCATAGGAGAGTGGTTGATCCTATTTTAGAAAACAGGTCGTCCGTCGGCATCGTCCCAATGGTGCCATCAATCGAAGCACGTCTGCGCGAATCATTGGCAGTAGCGACTACAAGTTGAAAACGCAACGGACTGAGGGCAATATCAGAAGGCGTACGTTGCCTGCAGATAGAATTGTTCTGCATTGGGTCGAGCCAGCGGACCCTGGGTAACGGCATCGCCGTAGAAGAACCAGAAGTATCCGGCCTGCAGGTTAAATGCCTTGCTGTAGGTCCATGTACCGACAATGTCCAGTTCATTCCCCAGCCTCGGGCTTCCGCTGCCCGGCTGTACGGCTCCTGTAACGTTATAGAAGACTTTCGAAGCCTGAGCCTGCTCAAAGTAATGCCATTGACTGACAAGGGTGAATTTTTCATGCGGCTTCAAACCTGCCTGAACACCATAGTCGAGCAGATTCTGGCCGGCCAGATTGTCGATCTGTCCCCAGTACGCATGTCCGAGTGGATACAGCACATCAAACGTGTTGATCGTGCCGGTCGCAGGATCCTTGTCGCCCGAGCCCCAATAGAAGATACCGCCGAGGGATGGTTTCCATGTGATGTCTTCAAACGTATATCCACCCAGAGCACCGACCATCCCTGCCTGAACGTCGCGGTATGCCGGAGTGCCAAAATTGTCCTCGCCGAACTGAAACGCGCCTTCGGCATCCCAATTCCAGGTGCCAACCAATTTCTTGCCGTCCTTGACCGGCTTCTTACCCGCAAGGCGTGAACCGATCGTATGACGACTTCCATCCATCAGTTTTGCACTTGACTGTTTTTCGTCAAAATACAGGTAGTAGAAATCGTACGTATTGTTTTCGATGCCCTTGAACGTCGAATAGACACCGCTGATCGTGCGACTTTGGTCCGCCTGGTCAAAGCTATAGGGGCGATTGATGTTGCCCGAGGTTCCATTGACGCTCTGCATGGAGAAAGCGTCAATGTCCCAGTCACTGCTGGTGTACATCAACTTGTGACCTTCAAAGTTACGAAACGTATTGGCCCAGGCCAGAGGCGACAGCAGACGCTGCGAACCGTACTGCAGAAACTGACGACCGTATCGGTATTTCAATTTTCCGTCACCAACCTCGCCCAGATTGAGCTCCGCGTACATCTGCAGGATGTCCGTCCGATTGATGTCAATCACCGTGGGTGAGTACGGCGCATCGAGACCGAACATCGATGCATCAATCGCCTGCACATAGCCTCCGATGAAGTCGTTGTAGTTGGCCTGCACATACGGTGTGAAACGCCAAAGATCATATGCTGAATGCCCTGGTCCCCCAGGTCGCAGGCGATTTTGTTCGTTCATGTAACGGTAACGAAGTTCAGCGCCAGCACTGTACTTCAGGTCGCCGATCTTTTGATCTTTCAGGCACGGGAAGATCGGCTTGTCGCCTGCCACGCTGTCAAACAGGGCATTGAGATCCAGCACTTTATAGTCGCAGCCCGGACAATCAACACCTTCGCCGCAGCCCGCTTCGCCGCAGCCCGCTTCACCGTAGCCGGGATTCGTCAAAGGAGTGACCGCATCACCTCGCGGAGCGGAGTTACTGGATTTTGATGTTTGCGCCGTGCCTGATTGCGCTGAGGAACGGATTGGTGATGCGAGGGCAGCCAGCATCAGCGTTGAAATGGCAGACTTGCGGATCCACGGTTTCGCGGTCATCCTGACCTCTCCGGAAGAATTGTTCGTTGTGCCAGGCTTCGTCCATCCGGGAAGTAAACCGAGCTCTCCACTGTAATTCGACCGAGGCAGGGAATGACCGGGAAGACCATTCGGAGGACACTTCAAAACTCCTGGGAATCGGCATTTCGAGTCGGAACATGCAGCAGAGTTTCACCAGATTGCCGCTCAGGAACAGGCAGGCATTCATGATCCACGAGCAACCGCCACGCATCTACGATTGGTTCAGCAAAAACCGCCGCCGCATTGTGCCCCGTGTCTCCGACTAAGTCCGGCGAGCGGAGCGGCGTGAGCCCTCCGGTATCTCGTCCTTGTACCGGCAAGCTGACGCACGCCGCTCGCCATTTGTCTGCCTCATGTATTTCTTTGGCGAGCGGGGGATGTCAATCCCTTGATTGACCGCGCGGACACAGCAAAAATCAGGGGACTCACGTCGCCCGCTCGCCGACGCAGCGTCAGTCTAACCCACGCGAAGCAATTAGAAAGTTTTGATCTTCATCACAGGTTGACCAGCCTGCCAAGTACAGTTGCCGCCACGATGAGCGAATCTAAATCTCTGATACGTCAATGGCGGCTTCTGCGGCAACTCGCAGATGCGAGAGTTGGCTACACCGTGAAGGAGCTGCACGAGGACATGTCAGTTTCGATCGAGACAATTCGACGGGACCTAAACGATCTTGGCCTTGCCGGATTTCGAGTTCGCGCGTCTGTTGGCTTTCGCGGTGTCAAACGCTGGATCATGTCCTTCGGCCCAAACGCAACGGTGCTGGAGCCGCAGGGACTGGTAGAAGAGATTCAGAATGATCTGGCGGCAATGACTGCAGCGTACGGCTATAGGACAATCATATGACACAATTCTACGCTCATACCCTTCAAGGCCTGCCGCCGGAATCCTGGGAACCGCTAACGGATCATCTGGCGCTGGTTGCAAAATACTGCGAGAAGTTTTCGGCTGCGTTCGGCGCGAAGGACTTTGGTCGAACACCTGGACACTGGCACGATCTCGGCAAATACTCTCTTGAGTTTCAGGCCTATCTGCATCGCGAAAACGGATACGAAGCGCATCTGGAGCAGTATGCCGGGCGAGTCGATCATTCCACTGCTGGCGCTCAGCTTGCGGATCGACTCTTTGGAAACCATCCATACGGAAAACTGCTGCAACCGACGCTGGCTGCCATTCGAGAACTCGCTGAAAACTATGGCTGCAGCATTGTGTTGTGTACGGCCACACAGCCCGCGCTTGGTAAGTCGGACGATTTCAGGATCGGCCTCGATCACGTCACGGAAATTGTGCCCGATCCGCCGCATCTTTTTGAACGCCTCAAGCGAGTCCGAATCAGGAACCTCGGTCCGCAGTCAGATGACGACATCACCCAAAAACTCACCGAACACTCACAGTTCCTCTGCATCGTCAACACACGAGCCCACGCCGCCAATCTCTTCGACCGTCTGCGTTCCCCTCGCTCGCCCCGAGCCAACGGCGAGGCAACCACTTTCCACCTCAGCACCTACATGTGCGGCCAGCACCGCAAAAATGTACTCGACACCATCCGCCAGCGACTCCTCGACGGCCTTCCGTGCCAGGTGATCAGCACACAACTGATCGAGGCCGGAGTCGATGTTGATTTTCCGGTCGTCTATCGATCATTGACCGGCATCGATTCCATCGCTCAGGCCGCCGGCCGCTGCAATCGCGAAGGCCGTCTGAATGCAGGCAGCGTTTTCGTGTTCGAACCCACCGATGTGACACTGCGTGGCTATCTGAAAGCCATGGCAGATTCGGCCTCCGAACTTATCGCCGACCTTAACCGTCATGATATGGACTTGTTGAATCAGGACATTGTCAGACGTTACTTCGGACTGCACTTCTGGCGACACAAAGACCGCTGGGACGCTCAGGATGTCGTCTCCTGCTTCCCCGGCCCCTGGCAGAAAATACACTTCAACTTCCGTTCCGCTTCCGAGCGATTTCGCTGGATCGACGACACGTCAGAAACAGTCTTCGTGGCCTACGACACGACCGCCCGTAAACTGATCAACCAGCTGCGCAAATTGCAGAATGACGCCTCACAAATTCAAGAGTTACTAAGTGTTCTGCGACAACTCCAGCGTTACTCCGTCAGCCTGTTTCCAAACATTTATCGAGCCATGGTCAACACGGACATCGAAGTCCTGGATTCCGGTCACGCAATTCTGATCAACGAATCCTGCTACGATGCACAGCTCGGCTTCCGTCCCGACAAAAAAGGCTTCCACGAACCCCATTCCCTAATCGTTTGACCCGAGCCATCGGCGAGGCCCGCGAAAAATCCTCCCCGTTGGGTCGGGTCAAACGAAATCATTTAACTGGAAGGAACTTCCAATGAAATCTCCTCCACAGATCACGCTGAAAGTCTGGGGTGACTATGCCTGCTTTACTCGACCTGAAATGAAGGTCGAACGCGTTAGTTATGATGTAATGACACCCTCGGCCGCACGGGGCGTCCTGGAAGCAATCTATTGGAAGCCGCAGATTCGCTGGGTCATCGATCAGATTCATGTGCTGAATCCGATTCGATTCACCAACCTGCGGCGCAATGAAGTAGCATCCAAAGTTTCTGTCGCCAATGTTCGCAAAGCCATGAAGGGCGATACGTCGCCGCTGGGTCTGTATGTGGAAGAAGATCGGCAGCAGCGAGCGGCCATGATTCTGCGAGATGTTGCGTACGTCATCGTGGCTCACTTCGATTTGCTGGACCCCGCCGAAACGCATCAAAAGCATTTTGAAATGCTCAAGCGGCGAGCGACAAAGGGGCAGTATTTTCACCATCCGTATTTTGGTTGCCGAGAGTTCCCGGCTGACTTCGAATGGATCGACGGTTCAATTCCCGAGTCTCCGCTGGATAGTCAGAAAGATTTGGGCTTCATGTTGCATGATCTGGACTATACCGACAACATGACGCCACGGTTTTTCCGAGCTGTCATGAACAACGGCATCATCAATGTGCCACCTCTGGACGGAAGTGAGGTGAAAGCATGATTCTGCAGGCGTTGAATCAATATTACTTAAGACTGGAGTCCGATCCAGGCGTGGATGTCGCCCCGTTCGGATATAGTCGCCAGAAGCTTTCGTTCTGCGTCCTTCTGAATGATGACGGAACGCTGCACGATATCGTTGTGGAAACGGACGGCAATCAGGACAAGCCTCGCCCCAAGTCACTGATCGTTCTCGGTGGTGCAAAGCCGCCCGGCGCTGGCATCAATCCCTGCTTCCTTTGGGATAACACGGGATACATGCTCGGCTTCAAGCCCGAAGACGAAAAGCCCGAACGCACGCTGGAAGCGTTTGCGGCATTCCGGGAAAAGCATGTCGAGCTGAAAGCAGTCATTGACGATCCGGAGTTTGCTGCAGTGTGTGTATTCCTGCAATCATGGAAACCCGAGCAGGCGTCCGATTTCCCCACGCTCGCCGCGACCTCGATCGGTTTCGGAGTGTTTCGCGTTCGCGGCAAGACTTATTACGTGCATGAACGCGGTGCCGTGAAAGACTGGTGGAATGCGCAGCTCTCGATTGAGACCAAGGACAAACAAGAGGCAATGTGCCTTGTCACCGGTCGCGTTGGGGAGATATCGAAAACGCATGATCCACAGATCAAAGGCGTGAACGGGCAGCAGCCCGGAGGCGCATTGCTCGTTTCCTTTAATTCCAAAGCGTATGAGAGTTTTGGCCGAGAACAAAGTTGTACCGCACCCGTGAGCAAAACAGCAGCGTTTCAATACTGCACGGCATTGAACCACTTACTTCGTCCGGGAGGGGGAAAAATTCAGATCGGCGATGCCACGACAGTCTTCTGGACCGAGTCGCCATCCCCGATGGAAGAATTCTTTGGCTTCGTGGCTGATCCATCCAAAATTTCGGCCGAGGACGAAGCTCAAAAGCTGAGATTGCAGACAACGCTGCGGCGCATCGCAAACGGCGAGTCCGTTGAAGATCTGCAACTCGGTTCGGGTGACACACCATTCTACGTGCTCGGCTTGTCACCAAACGCGGCACGTTTGTCAATCCGCTTCTGGCACGTCAGCTCACTTGCAGAATTAGCGAATGCGCTTCGGCAACATTTCGCGGATCTGGCGATTGTTCGATCAGGCCATCTTTACCAAGAAGCCAAAACCGGAAGAAGCAGCCGCTGAGTAATCCTGTTTGACCCGACGCCAACGGCGAGGTGTCTTCACGTTCCCTCCGAGCCGCCTCGCCGATGGCTCGGGTCAAACGACTTCAATCCACCATTTCGATCTCTGATAAAGGAATCTCATCTCATGCAAAACCGATATGACTTTGTGTACCTGTTCGACGTCAAAGACGGCAATCCCAACGGTGACCCGGATGCCGGTAATCTGCCCCGCAACGATGCTGAGACCGGTCAGGGACTGGTCACCGATGTCTGCATCAAACGAAAGGTTCGCAACTACGTCGGGCTTGTCCACGGCGAACAACCGCCATATGAAATCTATATCAAAGAAAAAGTGGTACTGAATAATCAGCACGGACGAGCATGGGAAAAAGTGCTCCCCGACACGAAGAAGGCAGATCGCAAGAAGCTGCCGAAAGATCAGAAAAAGGCCAGAGAGCTGACTCAGTGGATGTGCCACAATTTCTTCGACATCAGAACTTTCGGTGCCGTCATGACCACTGGCGAAAACTGCGGTCAGGTTCGAGGCCCAGTCCAGTTCGGGATGGGACGGAGTATTGACCCTATCGTCACCGCCGAACATGCTGTGACGCGTTGCGCGGTCACAACCGAACGAGAAGCGGAAGATCAATCAGGCGACAATCGCACCATGGGCCGTAAGTTCACTGTGCCCTATGGTCTGTATCGAATTCACGGCTACATCAATCCGAACTTGGCAGTTCAAACCGGGTTTGACGAGAACGGCCAGGATCTTGACCTGTTCTGGACCGCATTGACGCAGATGTTCGAAAATGACCGTTCAGCCGCCCGAGGTGAAATGTCCCCGCAGGCACTGATCGTGTTCAGACACGAAACTGCACTCGGCAATGCACCGGCGAACAAGTTGTTTGATCGAGTAACAATCTCGCGCACTGACACTTCCACGCCGGCCCGAAGCTTCAGCGACTACGCCGTGAACATCAACGAAGTCGATCTGCCAGAAGGTATCACCATCGAACGAAAAATCTGAGTCGGACACCCATCTCGTTTGACCCGAGCCAACGGCGAGGCTGATGGTTTACTGTTTGACCCGAGCCAACGGCGAGGCGACGCGCGGGCACAGCGGCGAAGCCGCCGCATCCTCGCCGATGGCGTCGGGTCAAACGGTTGCATTAACTTGAAGTGTACAACATGCACCACGAAGACGACCTGCTTCCGATCTCCGCTCTGCAGCACTTACTGTTCTGCGAGCGGCAGACGGCATTGATTCATCTCGATCGGCTATGGGTCGAAAATCGACTCACAGCCGAGGGGCGCGTGCTGCACAAGAAGACCGACGGTGCCAAATCAGAGACTCGCGACGGCATTCGCATCACGCGCAGTCTGCCCGTTCATAGCTTCCGGCTTGGACTCTTCGGCGTCTGTGACGTGGTTAACTTTAAGCCGCCAGCGTTCGAACCACTGCCAGCAATTTCGCTACCAAAACGCATCGAACGTGAACTCGACCGCTTGACTGAAGCCAGCGGCAAGGCCGCTGAATCCTCCCCGTTGGGTCGGGTCAAACAAGATTCGTTTGAGCAAGCGTTTCACGAATGGACAATTACACCCGTCGAATACAAACGTGGTCAGCCAAAGAAGAACGATGCCGACCGAGTCCAACTGTGCGCTCAGGCGATGTGTCTCGAAGAAATGCTCAGCGTCAGTATTCCGCGCGCCGAACTGTTCTATGGAAAACTGCAGCGTCGAACGGAAGTCGTTTTGACCGACGTACTGCGGGAGCTTACAGTGCGAACTGCAGACCGGCTGCATGCATTGATTTCCGCTGGAATCACTCCCCGAGCCACCCGTGAACCCAAGTGTGAAAACTGCTCCTTGCTGCCCGTCTGTATGCCACAAAAATCGCAGTCAACCGACGCCTCGCTGTACCTGCATCACCTGATAAAGGAATAATCCACAAGCATTTGTTTGACCCGAGCCATCGGCGAGGCTGACGATTCCCGTTTGACCCGAGCCATCGGCGAGGCTCACCATTCCCGTTTGACCCGAGCCATCGGCGGAGTTTCCTGAGCCGCGCCTCCAAGCCATCCCGTTCCATCTCCAACACGAAAGCGACACCGATGATCCACGGATACCATGTCATTTTGCCAATGTACGGCGTCTGGCTGCCGAACGATCCACGTGGCTCATGGTGCGATGTGATCTGGAAATGGGAATTGCTCCGTTACGGTCAACCACGTCCAGCACCGGAACGAAAAGCCTTGGGTGAACTGACCGCAGAAGAACTCAAACAACGCGAGGCTGCCGCGCGTGAATTGCGATATCCTCCGGTCACACTGAACGAGTTACAGGCGAAATCCATTGCCGATGGATTTGCCGAGACGACTCAGAAGAACAATTACACAATCTGGGCTTGCGCGATCCTTCCGCAGCACACTCATCTGGTACTCGCACGACATACCTACAAAGTTGAACAGATGGCAAATCTCTTAAAGGGTGCAGCCACGAAGCAAATCATCCGCGATGGTCGGCATCCACTTACTCAGCACGCATCCGAAAATCATTATCCGCGCATGTGGGCGGAAAAACGATGGAAAGTGTACCTCGATTCTGAGGAGCAGATTCAAAACGCCATCCACTATGTCGAGCTGAATCCCGAGGAAGAAGGGCGACCTCGACAATTCTGGAATTTCGTCACGCCATTTCAAGGCCTGCCCAGCGGACATGTGACCTACCACTAAGCAGATCTCTCTCCTGGCTGCCGTTTGACCCGAGCCATCGGCGAGGCCACTTGCGGTCGTTTGTCCCGAGCCATCGGCGAGGCCACTTCCAGTCGCCATTCACCAGGCCCAGCAGCCTTGCCGCTACTTCCTCCCCGTTGGGTCGGGTCAAACGAAACACGGAACCGTACACGATGAAGATACACCTCAACACGCTCTTCGTGACAACGCAGGGGGCCTACCTTCGCAAAGATGGCGAAACCGTCGATGTTCGCGTCGAAAAGAAATCTCGCCTGCGAGTTCCACTTCACAATCTTGACGGGATCGTTGGGTTTGGCCGCGTCTCCATGTCCCCGGCGTTGATGGGAAGCTGTGCGGACGCCGGAGTCACAATTTCGTTTCTCACTCTACATGGCCGTTTTCTGGCGTCAGTCAGCGGGTTCACGCCGGGAAACGTACTGCTCCGCCGACAGCAGTACCGGACTTCCGACGATCCGGCCAAAGCTGTAGAAGTAGCAAAGGCCATCGTCGCCGGAAAGCTCGGCAATTGTCGCACAGTACTCCGTCGAGCCGCCCGCGATACCGATGCCGGGGAACGTCAGGACGCACTTAACAAGGCTGCAGACAAACTGACCGCATCACTGGAAGAAGCCCTGCGAATGAAGGAGCTTGATCGTCTTCGCGGTGTCGAAGGGGAAGCTGCAACGCTGTACTTCGGTGCCATGAATCAACTGATTAGTTCGAGCGACAAAGAATTTCGGTACACTAAACGCAGTCGCCGTCCTCCGCTGGACCCAATCAATGCCATGCTGTCGTTTGCATACACATTGCTGATGCATGACGCCCGCAGTGCGTGTGAAGCAGCGGGATTGGACACGGCGGTCGGATTTCTTCACCGTGATCGCCCCGGTCGGCCAGGAATGGCGCTGGATCTGATGGAAGAATTCCGCCCATTTCTGGCGGATCGCCTGGTACTCTCGCTCATCAATCGCCAACAGGTCAAACTCGGCTTCGAAAAGTCGCCGCGATGTGTGAAGACTACGGGCAGCGCGTGCAGAACTCGGTGTTCGAGATGAAAGTGGATTGGTCGCAATGGACCCGCATCAAAGCTGATCTTTTGGCCCTGATCTCTCTCGACGAAGACAGCCTGCGATTCTATTATCTGGGTTCGAATTACCGACACAAGATCGAGCACCACGGCGCAAAGTCTGGTTACGACTTCGATGGCCCACTCATCGCCTGACACCGCAGAATGCCGAAGCATGCCGAAATTGCGCCCGCGTATGCCAAGCCTACGCAAAACGCCCCGTACCTTCGCGGTCCACCTAAGTCCCATGAAACAAACACTTAGCGTCGAATCAACAAGCAACGCCTGCACCCAAGATGCAGTATTCCCTTCCATTCGCGGAAACAACCCGCTAAACTCTTGCGGCGCTTGGCCTTCCAGCCAAGGGCTTTCGCCCCGCACGCGGGGCGCGGATTGAAACGCTGCAGGCTCCTACACTGTAACTGGAATCGATGCTTTCGCCCCGCACGCGGGGCGCGGATTGAAACATCCCCGGCGGCGTTAGGATTGTCAGCGGCCACGTAGCACCAGATGTTGTCCAGATCGATTTCAGCAGCTCGGGATTTATGAACTTCTGTCATGACTCCGACACTTGAGAAGCGGCAAGTCTCTGGCGACCGTGTCTGATGTTGTCCTCCACGTCCCATGGGGAAGATCTCCCTGCTTCGAGATCATCAATTCCGATTTGAATATCTTTACGAAGAGCATCAGGTTTTTGTTCGCGACTTTGCAGCGGGTTCAGTCCTTCCTTCACTGCTTCTTCTTCAGACCTGAACCGACCACTGGCAATTCCGTCCCTCAAAATGGCTGGAATTCCTGGAGTATTGCGACTGACATTGGAATTTCCGGCTGCAAAACGCGGACTGGATGTTAACACGAAACAACGCTGGCCCATCCTCACGTCTATGCTGGTGCTATCGCTTGGCGACTGCGAACGCATACATGTTCAGCACGGCATCGTTTTCATTCAGGTACTTGCCTGAAGTGATCGTCTCAACGAAGTTGTAGCCAATTGATTCGAGCCAGAGGGTGGGATCATCGGTCCCGAAGACAAAGACTTCGCCAAGGGAATCCATGCCTTCGAGGAATCTGGTGATGTGGAGGTTGTTGGTGCGGCCAGTCACCACGGCCGTGTTGACAAAGTCGGACCAGACACAGCTCAGAGGATTTTCAATGAGTTCCAGAAACGCACAGAACAGCCTTTGGTTTTCCGCTTCGGAAAAATACATCGAACAGCCTTC
>JAYSPO010000841.1:0-2943 GCA_043722015.1 Candidatus Kuenenia sp.
TTGATGAATGTCGACTGACAAATGCTCATCACGGCGGAGCGTGATGGCTACTTTGGGTTGCGGGCGAAGCCCGCGCTGTGTTTATCTGTGGTTGCTTGCACAGGTTTCGTTCTGAGGTGTGAACGCTACGTTTAATTTTCCTACCCCGTAATCTTCTTGCCATAAATTGCGATTCCGCTTGTGTACCCTCCCGCGTCCGAGGCACAGGGAAAACCTTCCGTGATTGGTTGCATCAACTGATGCCTCCTTGTTAAGCAGGGAGTCAAAAGTTTTGCAACCGTTCGCGTCATCTCGAGAATGACCGTTTGAGCCACAGTTGGACGCGGATGAACACAGATTGACAGTTGACTTATATCTGTGTGAAGTTGTGTGTATCTGTGGTTGCTGCCGCAAGTTGCATGATGAGGCGTGAACGCCATCCCCTGATTGACCGCGTGGTTGCCGCAAAAATCAGGGGACTCACGTCCCCGCGCGCCGGGCACTACCTCATTCCTGCCCGTGCGAAGCATCATCACAACAAATACTGGAACTCGGCTGCATTCAGCATAGCCCACACAATATCAGCCGCAAACTGTTCGACTGAACTATTCTCCGGCCGCATTGCTTCCAGACTGGCGATTTCTGAAAACTCCGGTGGTCGTCCAAAACATCGCAGGTAAGCCTGCTCAATCAATAGTCGCAGGTCATTTTTCTCATGCAAACTCCGGGCAAGCCATCCATCTTTGCGTAAAATTTGAGATTTTAGCCCCGGTTCGACCAGCCCAAACATGGCGGCTTCGGAGGAAAACGCTCGATCAATGGTCGTGGTTGAGAGCACTCGCATCGCAGCGGCCCCGAAAGTATCGCTCCACGGGTAACGACTGGCCACTTGATATGGAGACGCCTCTCGGTGCGCGTACGCTCCGCCGAATTCCAGCTTCGTGCCCGTCGCCGTCTCAACACACGCAAGATACTGTTCCGCCGACAGTCTCCGGGGCGGAAAACGGTGAGCCCATTCGGGCATGCTCACGGCCATGTCGGCCGAGTTCTTCTGATTTTGTTGATCACTTGAGAGCCGATACAATTCCGATGTAGCCACAAGTTCGTGGAGGTGCCGCATCGACCAATTGTGCGACCGGAATTCACCCGTCAGAGTCTGCATGAGTCGAATGCGCAGCGGCTGGCCGACAGATTCTCTGTGACCTTTCGAAGCCTCTGAGTCCTCGCCAGTGATCGCAGCCTGCAGCGACTCTCCAAAATACTCTGTCCAAATCATGTTCACATAATGCTCGGCTAGAAACGGCACAGCCGGGTCTCGCAGCCATTCCACCAGTTGATGGCGAGAATCAGCCGCAGGAGCAACGACAGCGAGTTCTGGACCACGCAGCAGCTTTGGGGCGACAGCCGATGGTACTGGCGATTCAGATACAAGGATCTCGCGTGGTTGCTGTTCACAACCACCCACACCCACCCAGCGAAAAATCGACTGATGGAGTGCATGCAATGATCCATTGCGACCGGCCAACTCACCAGATTGGTTCCGCACAAATGCCCAGTCCACTACAAGCAGCAGAAGGACGGGAGTCAGAAAACAAACGTAAGCCGCCCAGAAACTTCGCCCGACCGCGCGCATGATCAGCGCACCGACTCCCCATGCGAGCAGACTGGCCAATGTGGTCAAGATGAGAACTGAAATCCAGAATGGGATTGGCAGCTGCTCTGACACAGATAGCAGGTACTGTCCGGGGCTGAGTCGATGATCCAGCGAAAATCCCGGAACAAGGTGCAGATAGCTGACGCCAGCGGTCAGGCAAGATCCAAACAAGGCCACACTGAAACAGATGAGCGGTTTCCGAAAATTCCTGACTTGCCGAGATCGCGAAAGTCCCCAAAAGATGGCAACGCCTGCTAAGATCGGCGCAACAAGAAACCCGGTCAGGAACGATTGTTTCTGATCATGCGTAAATGGCACCTCACGATATGTGACGGGCTGAAAAATTGCCGTAAACTGCTGATGATCTTTCATGGTCAGCGGCTGCGACGGATGATCATGGCAGCGCGCACACTGCAGATTCACCCCCATAAACCTCAACGCCACATCTTCGGCGCGAAACTGCGGATCATAGATCGCTGAGTACCGCCTCCAGAACAGATCGTTGGTCTGCCGCTGCGTATACGCCCGGGACGTAAGATCCTCAGCCACTGCAATCTCGTGCAGCTCGGCGTAAAGCTGCCGTCCGGAACGCCCCTCGCGGCTTGTCGCCACCAGACAATTCTCCACCAGCTGGTCAAAAGGTTCATCACGCTGAACACGGACCTGCATCCACTGGATCCACGAAAGAAACAAATCCTGAGGACGACACTGCATTTCTCCAGCCGCGTAGGTCAATTCCTGTTCATCGACACCCGTCTGCAGGGCCAGCCATCGTCCCCACTTCCAGCTGTAGCGTTCTGAGTCCAGCAACTGCCCCACTAATCGCTGTCGTTTATGGGCGTCCGTGTCCAATTCGAAGGCCGCAATTTCCTCCGGCAGAGGCGGATAACCGGTGAGATCCAACGAAGCTCGTCGAAGAAACTGCGCATCCGAGCAATGGGCCGGCGTTGACAGCTCGACGTGCTGAGATCGAAATTCCTGAACGACACTATCGATGGGATTTAAATCTTCCGCTGCCAGGACTCCTGAAAGAAGCCATGCCGCAAGAACCCATCCGAATCCTGGAAAGATCATCCTCATGAGTATCAACCAACGCTTGGAAAAGGGGTCAGGAACCAATAGCCAAATGGCCTACAGGGTGCTCCGCACTATTGGTTCCTGACCCCTTTTCCACCTGCAATGAATGCCCTTGTTGCGATTCCCTCCGTGATCTCCGTGTTCTCCGTGGTGCAAACTGCGATTTATTTACCACGAAGGACACGGAGGACACAGAGAAACCAGACCCTAAACAAGCGACGTTTGGAGTGCGG
>JAYSPO010000842.1:0-1243 GCA_043722015.1 Candidatus Kuenenia sp.
GAGATTGCTCATGCGTATCTTGCGGACGAAACGAACACCGAACACAGATGGAAGGATTATCTGCAGGCGCTGCTGGGGTTGAACGAGTTTCATTTTGTGGATTGAGATGATTGACGCAAGTAATCTCAACCATATAATAAACGTGCTGTAATAAACCTGCCACCCACCTTGTTTGGATCATCACCCAGAAGCTACTTCCTTGAATCGATACCGTCCTGACTCAAGCCGTTGCCGCCTGAGCCCTGCGTTCTCGACGCTTTGAACGGAACGCGCGGACGGACAGCAGTGATCCTGCCTCGTTCCGGAACCGTTTGCGGAAATTCTTTACCAGGTCAAACCAAGTCTCCTGGCTGCAGTCCAGGCGATCGAGAATCGGAGCACACGCGGCTGGAATTGCACCACGCTTACCCGTCCGAAACTGACCACCCGTCCAATCCAGCAGCGTCAGGTAATCATCCAGTGACATCAGCAGACAGCCTTTGTTGTCCGCCCGGCGAGATGTCTGCTTCTCACGCACTTTCTTACGCTTCACTTCCAGCGGAATCGGCGCCAACCAGCCAGCCTTCTCACCATGTTCAACGCGATGATCCTGGGCATCCGCCGTCGAAACTTCAGCCGCAGATGCACGATCTTCAATGCGTTCCTTCACGCTTGTGAAGTCGCTGGTTTCCGGCGTTGCTGCGATCCCCGCTCGAATCGGATTCAAATCCACATACGCCATACACGCCACGATCGCCGTTTCATCCAGAAGCGGCTGCGCACGGAATCTGCCCTCCCAAAATCTGCCGGAAACCTGGTCCTCAAAATTTCCGCGTCGAGCAATCGGTTCTGCCAGACACCGCATAAACCAGGAAATATCACACAACCGCCGCCGTTTTTCCTTAAGCCCCGACGCATTGCTGAGAATGTGTTTCAGCTCCGACTCCATTGGTTCCACCGCCCGACCGTTGTCATCACGACGCTGCGGAAACAGTCGCCACCAGTGTAGAGCCACTTCTTCATCAGACCATGATTTCACGATATCCGGTCGAGTCCTCACGACGACATGCAGATGATTGCTGAGCACCGCAAAGCTCATCACATCCAAAGCAAAGATGCCGGCCAGTTCTTCGAGCCTGCTGCGAATCCACTCCTTGCGATGTGAATAATCCTTTCCTGTGTTCACATCTTCCCCACACAAAAAAGTACGCCGCACACACCGATTGATCAGGTGAAACACCTGAATCTCATCCGTCGCACAAAT
>JAYSPO010000843.1:0-5881 GCA_043722015.1 Candidatus Kuenenia sp.
AACTTGATGGAGGGTCAGTCCTGAATGCCGGTGACACTGCCAGCTTTGGCTACTTCGACAAGTTTTCCATCGCCGCCTGGTTAAACACGACTCGTGACAGCGGGACGCTGATTTCTCGCATGACACCGGTTGACGAAGGCGCAGGCTATTACGTTCATCTTCGCGACGGCCGACTTCAGGTGAATCTCATCAAGCGCTGGCTCGACGACGCGATCCGCGTGGAAAGTCACGAATCACTGCCTCGTAATCGCTGGTGCCATGTCGCTGTGACCTATGACGGATCACGTCTGGCGGAGGGGATTTGCGTCTACGTCGATGGTCAGCCGATTCCGATGGACGTAAGACTTGACCGGCTCAATCAGACGTTCGCACTGCCGACCGAGCCACTCCGAATCGGCGGCGGGCAAAGCCCGTTCATCGGCGTACTGGACGATGTCCGGATCTACGGGCGGGATCTGGACGCCACGGAAATCCAGCTGCTCGCGGTTCCTCAAACGGTGTCGGAAATCCTGAGTCTGCTTGCGGAATCCCGGGATGTGGCTCAGCGCCGCAAGCTCACTCGCTACTTTCTGGATCACCACGCTCCGGCTGTGATTCGTGATGCTGATCGGCAGCTGACTGAACTGCAGCAGCAGCAGCGAACATTCTACGAGAATCTGCCAACTGTGATGGTTATGCAGGAAATGGAGCAGCCTCGGGAGACTCATGTCCTGATCCGTGGACAATACGATCGGCCCGGAGACAGAGTGGAACCAGGTGTTCCGGCGGCGTTTCCTGCGATGCCTGCTAATGCCCCGCATAATCGCCTCGGTCTGGCGCGCTGGCTGGTCAGCCCGGATCATCCGCTGACCGCTCGAGTCGCCGTGAACCGCTTCTGGCAGCTTTACTTTGGCCAGGGGCTGGTTAGTACCAGCGAGGACTTTGGTGCTCAGGGAGAAAGTCCGAGCCATCCGAAACTACTGGACTGGCTGGCGACAGAATTTGTCCGACTTGGCTGGGACATGAAGGCTCTGCAGAAGACGATCGTCATGAGTGCCACGTACCGACAGGCGTCTCACATTTCTCCGGAACTGCTCCTGCGCGATCCCGACAATCGGTTGCTGGCAAGAGGCCCACGGCGACGACTTCCGGCGGAGACGATCCGGGATCAGGCTTTGTTTGTCGGTGGATTGCTGACGGACCGTGTGGGTGGTCCTTCCGTCAAGCCCTATCAGCCGGACGGACTTTGGCAGGAGATCGCCACAGACACGGAATACACTCAGTCGCATGGCGAGGATCTTTATCGACGCAGTCTGTATACCTATTGGAAGCGAACGGTAGCTCCGCCGTCGATGGTGACATTCGATGCGACGAGTCGCGAAGCCTGCATTGTCCAGCGGGCGCGCACAAACACTCCGCTGCAGGCTTTGGCTCTGATGAATGACATCACGTTTGTCGAGGCCGCTCGAGTGTTTGCACAGCGATCGATGACGGATGTCGATGGCTCCATCGACGATCGACTTGCCCATGCCTTCCTGACCGCCACGGCAAGAATGCCTCGTCCCGAAGAACTGGCTGTGCTTGTGCGACGTTTCCATCGCAGTCTGGAAGTTTTCCGTCATGATCCTTCCGCTGCCTACGACCTGGTTCATGTGGGCGAGTTCGCTGTCAATGAGAAACTGGACGTCTGCGAACTTGCAGCATTCACAACGGTGACCAGTCTGATTCTGAATCTGGACGAAGTGGTGAACAAGGAATAGGGAAGATGACAACTTACGAACGACTTTTCGCGGAAACTCGTCGGCATTTTTTTGCACGGGGTGCCCAGGCGGTCGGCCTCGCGGCCCTCGCGTCGCTGATCAATGAGCCCGGACGCGCGAGGGCTGAGCAGTCGGCCACGGGTCCCGGATTGGCCGGTTTTCCGAATCTCCCGGTTCGTGCCAAACGCATCATTTATCTCTTTCAGTCCGGAGCGCCTTCGCAGATTGATCTTTTCGATTACAAGCCGGGACTGGCCAACCTCCGAGGTTCCGACCTGCCGGATTCAATTCGACAGGGACAGCGACTGACCGGTATGACCAGCAGTCAGTCCAGCTTTCCCATAGCCCCCTCGAAGTTCCGGTTTGCACAGCATGGCAAAAGTGGTGCGTGGATCAGCGAACTGCTGCCATATACGGCGAAGATTGCAGACGATCTCTGTTTCATCAAATCGATGCACACTGAGGCAATCAACCACGACCCGGCAATTACCTTTATGCAGACGGGTGCACAACTGGCCGGGCGTCCCAGTCTGGGAGCATGGTTGTCCTATGGGCTGGGGAGCGAAAACGCGGACCTGCCAGCCTTTGTCGCGATGATTTCAGGCAGCGGCGATCAGCCGCTGTACGATCGTCTGTGGGGCAGCGGCTTTCTGCCGACTCGATATGCCGGTGTGAAGTTTCGCTCGCACGGTGATCCGGTTCTGTTTCTTTCCAATCCACCGGGAATCACCAGCCAACTGCGCCGGGACCTGCTGGACGACCTTTCGGCGATGAATGAATTGAAACTGCAGGAAACCGGTGACCCCGAAATCACGACGCGCATCGCACAGTACGAAATGGCCTATCGGATGCAGACGTCTGTTCCTGAACTGACGGACATTTCCGGCGAACCTGCTTCAACCTTCGAGCTTTACGGTGAAGACGCCAGAAAGCCCGGGACGTTTGCGTGGAACTGCCTCCTTGCGAGGCGGCTGTGTGAACGCGGCGTGCGTTTCGTTCAGCTGTTTCATCGTGGCTGGGACCAACACCTTGAACTTCCGAAAAACATTGCTCTGCAATGCCAGACGACTGACCAGCCGACGGCCGCGCTGGTGCAGGATCTGAAGCAACGAGGACTTCTGGAAGACACGCTCGTGGTCTGGGGCGGAGAGTTTGGCCGGACCGTCTATTGTCAGGGAAAACTGACTCCCGAAGACTACGGCCGCGACCACCATCCTCGCTGCTTCACGATCTGGCTGGCTGGCGCCGGAATCAAGCCGGGGACAACCGTGGGTGAGACTGACGATTTCAGTTACAACATCACTCGTGATCCTGTGCATGTCCATGATCTGAACGCCACCATTCTGCACCTCCTGGGCATTGACCATTCGAAGCTGACGTTCAAGTTCCAGGGCCGTCATTATCGACTGACCGATGTCCACGGCGAACTGGTTCACAGGATTCTCGCATGAGTCTGGTCTCCGGAAGCAATGCACTTCAACAATCTGGAAGAGAATGAGTACTCGCCACAAACGGAAACGGCCACATCCCACTCATTCCGCTGATGTATGCCAGTCAGGTCGTCAACGCCGTTCTGCTCCCTCTGCATGCCATCGCACTGCAACTGTTGGCCAGTGATCCGAAAATCATGGGCGAATCCAAATCCGGTAAGCTCACGCTTGCCTCGGGATGGTTTGGTGTGGTCCTGATCGTGACGTGCATCGGAGCTCTTGCAGTGAGCTGGAGCATGTCAAGGTAATCCTGGTGACGAGTCAGTTGTGCTGTCATGGCCAGAAGGAGTCTGTCCCGATACTCCAGGACCGTGAGCCGCAAGGCGCTAGCGGACTGTTGATTTAATGGGTTTTTCGCTTGTAGTCGCGGCTTTAGCCGGAATTCGTTGGCGATTTCAGCGAGGATGCCGCCTGAAGGCGGTACTACAAACATAACTCAACAGACCGCTAGCCGTGGGTAATCGATCTGCAAAAACCGGCGGCTAGCGCCTTGCCGCTCACAAAACCAGCGGTAATTCAGACAGACTCCTGGCAGGAGTCAGACAGCCGCTCCGAACATCGCACCGACTCCGGCGGTCAACGCCATCGCGAGGACTCCCCAGAAAGTGACACGGATGGCGGCCTTCACAACAGGAGCTCCACCTGCGTGAGCCCCAAATCCGCCCAGCAGTGCCAGAAACAGGATCGAGGTGCCGATCACGAAAGGAATCAGCATGGATTGTGGTACGAGTGCGGCCGTGAGAAGGGGCAACGCCGCTCCGATGGAAAATGTCCCCGCAGACGCGAACGCCGCCTGAATCGGGCGGGCTGTCGACATATCCGATATTCCCAGTTCGTCGCGAGCATGCGCCGCCAACGCATCGTGAGCCATCAGTTGCTCGGCAACCTGGATTGCCAAAGGTAACTGAACACCGCGTCCAGCATAGATCGCTGCCAGTTCGTCTCGTTCGGCGTTACCGATCGCCGACAGTTCTTTTCGTTCACGATCCAGGTCAGCCTGTTCCGTGTCGGCCTGGGAGCTGACCGAGACATATTCTCCTGCCGCCATCGACATCGCGCCAGCCACCATCCCTGCCACTCCGGCGACGAGGATATCACTGGCTTTTGAGTTGGCGGCGGCGACACCAACGACCAGACTTGCCGTGGAAACAATGCCGTCGTTCGCCCCAAGCACTGCGGCACGCAGCCATCCGATGCGGTCTGTCCGGTGCCGTTCCCGATGTTGCACATACATTTGACGTTTCCTGCTTTCTGAGCCCCGGCGTCCCGAATTCTGACGAATCCGGCGACAACAAAACTGCTCTACTCCGGCACATAAATGGTTTTCTTGATGTGTTTCAGTTGAGCCACAATGGTAAATGTCATGATGACAAGCAGCGACCATGATGTCCATTTACCCACATGAACCACGGCCCAGGCTCCGACCTGATGGGGATATTGCCACACGCTGAAAAATGTGCTGATATTTTCGGCCAGCCACACAAAGAATCCGGTCAGCACAAACGAAAGCAATAAAGGCATCCTGCGATCCCGATCCAGCGGTCGGAATATGACCACAGTTCGGGCGTAGAGCCCCATAGCAAGGGCAGCAATATGCCACCGATAGTCCGGGATATAGTGGTGCGTGAAGAAGTTCGCATAGATCATCACTGCGACGATCGTGGCCATCCAGTACGGTGGATGATGCCTGATTCGCAGGTCAAGTAGTCGCCACGCCTGAATCAGATAACTTCCAACGCCGGCGTACATGAAGCCGGAAAACAGCGGGACTCCGAAAACTTTGAACCAGCCTTCATCCGGGTAACTCCACGAACGAATGTTGGCCGAAGTCTTGAAGATCTCCAGCCCCAGCCCGATCAGATGAAACAGGGAAATCGCTTTGAGTTCATCGAGTGTCTCCAGCTTCGCGATCACCATCCAGGCCTGAATGGCGAGTGCGATCAGCAGCAAGGCGTCGTAGCGGGGAATCCCAGGCAGACCGGCTCGTGGCATCGTGAAGACGGCGGCAAAGAACAATCCCACAAACAGGCAGGCGCGTGCTTCCTTGATACCAAAATACCAGAACTCCATCGTAAACCGTCGCACGCCGGTCAGTTCCGGACGCGGCTCACTGTTCATCAGTCGGCGATCCAGACGCCGCAGGAGTTCATTGATCATTGGCAATCTTTCATCAGCATGCGACAACCAGCAGGCAAGACCAACTTGCTGCTCCAACAGACTAGTACTTCGTCAGGACAAAAAATTCGGGTTGAGTCTGTAGGCCGGACCAAGCGCAGCGCCGTTCCGGCAATTGTCAGACACCTGCCGGAACGGCGCTTCGCTTGGTCCGGCCTACCCCAAAATCAAGCTTTGACCGGCGGTTTTTAGCTCTCCATCTGCTTCACCAACGGCACGAGGCCGTTAGGGTCGAATCCGCGATAGTCCATGCAGAAGCCCGGCTTTTTAAAAAAAGCCGGGCTTCGGATTTGAAGATTGACTGCGACGGACGGCCTTACGATTCTGATCCGCTCCGACGAATCTGGATCTTTTGTGGCAGCACTTCCGAGCGTTTCATGATCGTCACGACGAGCACTCCGTTGGAGAGTTCGGCATCGACCGTTTTAACGTCAGCATTCTTGGCCAGTTGAATGCTTCGCGAGAACTCACGAGCAG
>JAYSPO010000844.1:0-10270 GCA_043722015.1 Candidatus Kuenenia sp.
CCAAACGACCGCACTTGAGATTCTGACTGACAACGGTCTGTTGCCAAACTACGCATTTCCTGAACGTGGCGTTCGCTTCTACGGAGCCATCTATAACAAGCACCGTCGATCAAATCAGGAACACAAACCTGTCGAGGTAACTCGCGCCGCCGGCGTTGCGTTGAAAGAACTCGCGCCGGGCAATCACTTCTACACTCACAGCCGTTGTTTCGACATTCAGCAGATCGCGATCGGCAATCAGCAGCAGCCGCTGGTTGAGCAGTGGGCGATTTGCGGTGCGTGTGGACACATGCGACGAATGACGGAACTCAGTCGCCCCGAGGCGGAGGCTGCATGTCCGCAATGCGGTCATGATCGAGACTCGAACAGCCAACTGGACAAAGGACAGCAGCGGCGGTTCATTGAGTTTTCACGTTCACAGGCTCTGTCCTACATGGAACATTACGAGAGCCTCTCCGCAGATCGTTCAGAGGAGCGGGAGCGAGAACGCTATCAGACGATTCGGAGCTTCGATCTGACGCAGGATGCTCCATCTGGTGCCGTGGGTGATGAAAAACTGCCGTTCGGGATCGAGTACCGCGCCTCAGTAATTATGCGAGAGGTCAACGTTGGCTTTCAGGGTGAGCCGGGCGTCGTGGCGTTTGGCGTTGACCAGACTGCACCGGATACTGGATTCCGGGTGTGTGGTGACTGCGGAATCACAGCGCTGCCTGGAAAGAAGCTCGATGAGATCCAGCACCGCAGAAGTTGCAGCAAACGCCGAGCGAATGAAAAGCGACGGCAAGAGGGACGAGACGATCTGGCTTTTGACTGGCAGGCATTGTATCTCTATCGAGAACTCAATTCAGAAGCCATTCGATTGCTGCTTCCAATCGCAGATGACAATGATGTTGATACTCTGACGGCGTGCATTCATCTGGGATTGCGGCTTCGATTTGAAGGTAACCCAGCACACCTGATTGTGACTCCGCAGATCATGCCGGATCCTGCGACTCGCATGAAACGTTACTACCTCGTGCTAATGGACGCCGTTCCAGGCGGAACGGGGTATCTGAAGACGCTCTATCAACAGAAAGATGAGCAACAGCGTGACGGCGAAGGCATTCTGCAGGTGATGCGACTGGCTCGCAACGCCCTGGAAACCTGTTCCTGCCGTGAACAGGACCCCAGTCGACGCGAGACGGACGGCTGCTATCGATGCATTCGCACTTATCATTTGCAGTACAGTGCCGAGAAAATCAGCCGTGAACGCGGAATCAAGCTGCTCGGAAAACTGATCGAAGCCGGTGAGAAGCGTCTGCCTCAGGAAAGCCTGGCGGCCATTAAGCCAAACTCGTTGTTCGGCAGCATGCTCGAAAAGAAGTTTGCTGATGTCCTTCAAGACTTCATCAGTCAGCAGAACGGGCAGTGGGACCAGACAATTATCCGCGGCAACCTTGGATTTCGGTTTTCCCTGCCGGGCGTAGATCGTCTCTGGGAACTTGAACTACAGCCAACGCTTGGAATTGCCCAAGGTGTCATGATTCAATCGCAGCCGGACTTCATCCTGCGTTGCGACGATGACGGCATCAAGCCCATTGCGATCTTCACTGATGGGTTCCAGTATCATTGTCATCCAGAAAATCGCATCGCAGACGACATGCGGAAACGTCGAGCGATTCTGGACAGCGGCAAGTATTATGTCTGGAGCATCACATGGGATGATCTGGACCCGGCCAAAGCTGATCATGTGATGGCGTGCCAATCGCCGGTCGCCCAACGGTTGCAGCAGTATGCTAACGCAATGAAGGCTCAGACGAGGGTAGTCCCGGACGCGAAACGTGTGATCCGGAATGGCCTTGAGCAGTTGCGAGCCTTCATTCTGACGCCTCACGCACCGGGATGGACACAATTGGCAACTCACGCCGCATTCTTTCCATTGCAACTGCTTTCTGCGCAACGCACTGTCACTGCTCATGCACTGAGTACGGCCCTTGCGGGCTGGCGAGTTGGAAACGGGATAGAGGCAATTCCTCCAAACGATCAGGGCGACTGGGTCTGCAACCATCAGGCCACATTGAATCAGGACTTTGTCACTTATGTGACATTGGCCGATGCGGTGAGTCTTCGACAGAACCAGACGTTCATTGTCGGTCGGCTGGGGGACACCGAGTCCGAACGCACCGGCAGCGACTTCACCGAACGGTGGAGACGGTTCCTTGCTTGCCTGAACTTCTTTCAGTTTGTCGACAATTTCCGATTCTGGGCGAGTTCCGAAACCGGTACTGGGAGCGCTCCTGATATTCCACTGACAGCAACGACGGCGGTGTCCGAGGAATGGCAAGAGGTTTTGAAAAGGATCATGCCAAGCATGCGGCCATACGTCCAGGAAATGGCGGCCGCCAACCTGCCGAGCCCTGCTGGAGTTCCAGTTGTGGAGCACTTCAATCCGCAGGTCGATGACGATGTCTTTGCGGAACTGGCGTGGCTTGACTGCAAGCCTCCTGTCGCACTTTTGGCTGGGGAACAAATCTCTTTTGCTTCACAGTGGCAAAGTCAGGGCTGGAAAGTTTTCACACCTGACGAACTTCAGGCCCACGGAGTGAATTCTCTCATCGAACAAATTTTGAAGAGCATTGCAGGAACCTGATATGGCCCGACTCATGGTCCATCGGAATATTTTGAAGAACTTCCATAAACTACCGAGCAAGGTTCAGAAACGAGTTTCTGAGCTGATCGATGAATTTCAGGCAGATCCGCACTTGCCGGCGATCGGCATGCACCCATTGCCCGGAACCATGCTTGATCCTAAGGTGCGAGGCGTAAAAAAGCTGCCGGATGGTTATCGTGCGATCGTCATTGCGCCCGAGGTTGGTGATACGTACGTGCTTGTTCATATCGGGACGCATGATGAAGCCTACGAATGGGCGAGTAACAAACGGTTTGAAGTCCATGGAATGACGGGTGTCTTTCAAGTCTTCAATGCAGAGGAAGTGCAGGCCGTTGCATCAGAGGCAAAGCGTCCCAGAACTGCGGAACCCGAGTATTCCTTGATGCGGCTCAGTGAAGACGAACTGTTTGCGGCAGGAGTGCCACGACCACTGATTCCGGCTGTGCGATCGATTCGCTCCGATGCCGGACTCGAAGCCCTCAGTGACTATCTTCCACCGGATTGTCGAGATGTCTTGTTCGGCCTTGCCGCCGGGATGACTCTCACGGAAGCCATTGAGGAAATGCTGGGGGCTGCTCCGGCTGCAAAGGATGCCGTTCCGGTCAATGCGGGGGACTTTACGAAGATTCAGGAGACACCAAACTTCGACCTGGTCTTGGTGGCCGGCCAGGAAGAATTGAAGCAGATTCTGAAGGGCAATTTGGAGGAATGGCGAATCTTCCTTCATCCTTATCAACGAAAGCTCGTCAATTCTCAAACCAGGGGTCCTTTGAACGTAGCAGGATCGGCAGGTACAGGAAAAACGGTGGCGCTGATGCACCGCGCGGTTCACCTTGCTCGACGGCTGCAGAAAGATTCTGATCGTGTTCTGGTAACAACGTTCACCACAAATCTTTCGATGACGATCAAGCAGCAGATCGAGCGCCTTGCTCCTGACTTGTTCAACCGCATTGAAGTGACCAACCTGCACGCGCTGGCAAGGACGATCTGCAGCCGCGCTGGCTGGAAAGGCCGTATCGCAGAGCATGATGAAATCGAACAGGTCTGGCGTGATGTCTGGCTGACGGTGTCTGACGAGTTACCGCTGCCGCAAGAGGAAATTCAACGCGAGTATGAGCTTGTTATTGATCCGAACGGCATTGACGAGGAAGAGGCTTATCTGACGACAGTGCGTAGCGGAAGGCCGCGTATTACTCGAGATCAACGCAGAGCCGTTTGGCCGTTATTTCGAATGTTTCAACGAGGTCTGAAAAAACGAAATCTGCTCACATTTGAAGGTGCAATTCACGAGGCTCGGCTTGCCGTCGCACAAGGTAATTTTCCGCGATACGCTCACGTGCTGGTGGATGAAATTCAGGACTTCAGCCTTGAGGCACTGCGGCTGATCAAGGAAATCAGTCCTGCAGAGGCTAATGTACCGGATCCACTCTGCATGTTCGGCGACGGGCATCAACGGATCTACGGAACCAAGGTGCCGATGAGTCGAGCCGGGATTGATATTCGTGGCCGATCCCGACGCTTCAAAATCAATTACCGAACAAGTGAGCAAATTCGTAAGTTTGCTCAGAACATCCTTCATGGCGTTGAAGTTGACGATCTGGATGGCGGTGTCGTCAAGACGACCGGGGACCACTCCGTTTTTCAAGGCCCCGAGCCCGTCCTGGAAAAATGTGCGACCGAAAAAGCCGAAGCAAAACGAATTGTGGCGTGGGTTCAGGATCTACTAAAGAAAAATGGCCTCGCGACTCACGAGATCTGTATCACGCCAGGAAAACCCGCAATTCGAACGGCTCTAAGCGATGCGGATATCGCGACACATGCACTCAAAGACCGTGAAGTCGATCCTGGTTCAGAGGAACCCGGCGTTCGCCTTGGCACGATGAAGCGCATCAAGGGGCTTGAATTCCGTGCCGTTGCAATGGCCTGTGCTTCGAAGTCCGACCCCATGAATAGTCTCGAAGACGCCGAACTCCGAGACCGCTGCGAACGCTACGTCGCCGCCACAAGAGCACGAGAATTTTTGTTGGTGACGGTTCATGGAAAAGACACATAGCTGGACCACATTGCTGCAAGCCACTTGACAGGCGACCCACTATGCTGTTTCCAGTTTCCAATGCTCAGCGAGATTGATATGAAGATTTTCGTCGGCAGCATTGGAGGCTCTGTAGGAAGCGGATGTCGATTTGGTCGAGCGGCACATCAGCAAAGACTGGGGCGATCTGTCCGACGAAGACAAGCGACTCAACGATGAAGCCCTGCACGACGGCTCAAGAATTCTGTCGGCCTACATCCTTCCGACAGGAGTCAAAATCTGGATCATCACCGACGCCGCAGATGATGACGGCGAGCGCAATGCAACAACGGCGTTGTTGCCGGAAGAATACTGATTGGATGTTAGAATTGATTGGGCCAGCAATGCGGACGAGTTGAACGACGTCGGCCATAATGGAGAACAATGTGCAGTCTCGACAGCAGAAGTGTGGCAAGTATGAGGAAGTGAAACACGAAATGAGCAAGAAGCATATTCAATCCGACGACAGGATTGGTCTCAAACTGACACAGGCCGAGCGTTCGCTGTTGCTCGAAGGTCTCACCCTCCTGCCCTCAGTATACGAGGAAGCCGTCAAGGCAACTCCGGCCAAAGAGCCAGTCTTGCTGACGCTTGACGATCTGGACGAACTCGGCGGCTACATTGCCGCCGACGCCAACCACACGCAAGACAAGAAGAGGGGGAAAAAGCTCGACGCCATTTTTCAGAAGATTCAGAATCTGCTCGATACGCATACCGATGAGGAGCCACGCCGGACAATCAGCCTCGATGACGCCAGGAAATCCAAAGCGCTCACCGACAATGCGGTGCAAGTGGCGGAGTTTGCAGCGACGGCCCTGATGGCTGCTGAGTCCATGGGCATCAAGTCGAAGCCACTCGAACATTTCGCCCTGTCGCCCGCCCAGCGGGAAGTCCTGCTGGCCGTGCCTGACATCTCAAAGTCGATCAAGACCAAGTTAAAGAAGGACAATGCATCCTTCACCATCGCCGAAGTCGCCAGTATGACCATGTCACTGGCTGAAACCTCAATCGACGGTACACCCCGGCAGCAGGTTGCCGCTCTGCTGGTCGTTAATCATCTCACAGATCGGCTTCAGGCGGGCATCCCGGGATTCGGTGATTCAAAGCCTCGAAAGACGAAGGAGCCAAAGACCAAAGCGGATTCCCACACAGTCTACCAGTTCAAGATTACCCTGCTTGGCTCAAAGCCGCCAATCTGGCGACGGATTCAGGTCGCTGACTGCACTCTCGATAAACTCCACGAGCATATTCAAACGGCAATGGGCTGGACCAACTCTCATCTGCATCAGTTTGAGATCAAAGGCAAACGCTACGGCGATCCCGAGTTAATCGTCGATGGATTCGACGATTCCAACTGCGTCGATTCAACCCGCACTCGAATCAGCAAGATCCTGCCAAAAACCGGCAAGCGATTCAGTTTCACCTACCAGTACGATTTCGGCGACGGCTGGGACCATGAAATTCTGTTCGAGGGCTGCCCGCAGAAAGAACCTCGTAAGAAATATCCGCTGTGCATTGAAGGTGAGCGAGCCTGTCCGCCCGAGGATGTGGGTGGCATCGGCGGCTTCTATGAGTTTCTGGAAGCACTGGCGGATCCCGAGCACGAGCAGCATGATGACTTTATGGAATGGGGCGGCGAATTCGAACCAGGGAAATTTGACGCTCGGCAGGCGACGAAAGACATGAAGGATGGCTTGCCGGACTGGAGATTGATGTAGTGAAGCAGATTTCGAAGTTATTGCCGCAAGTGTGATAGGCCGACGTTGAAACTGGACAACCGATCGGACTTTGGTATTACCGCAGTCCCAACGCACAAATTGCAGGACCACGGTGGCAAGAATAAGCTTCAAGATGTTTTGGCTGAAGTCAAAACAGCGGCACGGAAGCGCAAGATTTGGTTAAAACCCATTTAATGGCGACAGTTTGAGTTGTGCACGGCACTCTCCCCTGCCCGATGGACAGACTTCCGGATCGAGAAACAGCAGGCACCCCTTAAGCAAATTTCTTTCATGCAGCAGAATTCTCTGGGTGGTCTTTCTAATGAGGAATTTGATCGACATCCATTATCAACATCGTCCAGCCTGATCGTTGAGCTGCAGCAGTTGGCTCCAGAGAGATGGAGGCTGTTTGTGCGGCTGTATGCTCCGTTGCTGCTTTACTGGTTGCGGCATTATGGAGTACCAGATGCTCAGAGGGACGATGTACTGCAGGAGTGTTTGATTTCGATATCAGGCGGAATTCAGAGATTCTCGCGCAACGACGCGGGAGGTTCATTTCGAGGTTGGCTGCGGACGATTGTTCAGCGACGCGTTGCCGACTATCGGCGATCCACGACAGGTAATCAGGTCACGCTGCAGGTGGATCTGGCCAACTTTCCAGCACCATCTATATCCGACGATGACGGAGAAGGGGAACGAAAGGCTTTTGAAGACCTGCGAGCTCGTGCGATGGAGCTGGCTCGGCAAAACTGTACGGAGAACTCGTGGCAGATGTTTTGGCAGACGGTTGTCGAGGATCGTCCCACAGCAGATGTTGCCACTGAGTTTGCAGTCAGCCCGGCGGCTGTTCGAATGGCACGTGGTAGAGTTCTGAGTGTGCTGCGTCAGTATCTGATCGACGATTTCAGAAACGCCGCCGAGTAGGCCCTGACTTCGATGTGTCATTTCTCGCGTTGCGCGCCTGCGATAGTATCAGATGGTGGCAACCGCACTCTTGCACTTCTGGCAATCATCGTTCTCCGCATTTCACTGACGCTTTTTCTTCTTCACTGAGTTCCTGCCGTGACGGATCTTCCTCAATGCCCGAATGACGATGAGCTCGCCTCGCTGGCCGTTGGCTCATTGCAGCACGAACGATTCGAGGCGGTGTTCCGGCATCTTCAACACTGCCAACTCTGCCACGAGCGGCTGTCGATGCTGGAAGACCGACGTGATCCATTTGTCGCATCACTTGCAGGCATTACGAATGAATCACTGCTTCGAATACGCCAGGAAATGCTGACGGAGTCTCAAACGGGTGAAGTCATCCTGACACGACTACTTTCGCGACAGGCTTTTTCACAGGGGGCGATCAGCGATCAGGATCTTACTCTGAAGGTTCCCTGTCGAATCGGGCAATACGAAGTCGAACACCTGATCGCTCGCGGCGGTATGGGAGAAGTCTATGCAGCTCGACACACTCGGCTCGATCGTCAGGTCGCGCTGAAGGTCCTTAGGTCGTATCGGCAGGATGATCCGATTTCCAATAACCGTTTTCTGGATGAAATGCGAGCCGTTGGCCAGCTCCAGAATCCAAACCTCGTTCAGGCTTATGACGCCTGGGAGGATGAGGGACAGTTGTACATTGTCTTTGAAAGGCTCAGCGGCAGAACGCTGGAGCAAATCGTGAATGAGGACGGCGGCCTCAAGCCCGAAGAAGCAGTTGCAGTGCTGCTGGCGGTCTGCAACGCCCTTGAATACGCACATGAAAAAGGGTTTGTGCATCGCGATGTGAAGCCCGCCAACATCATGCGGACGGCGAGCGGCGAGATAAAGCTGCTGGATCTGGGCTTGGCTTACTTCATCGGGCATCAAGGCAACGCCAAAACGGTTTCAGCATCGACAGTCGGCACACCAGGCTACATGTCACCAGAACAGCGGGAATCTCCTGACAAGGTTGACGCTCGCACTGATATCTATTCCCTCGGCTGCGTCCTGAGTTTCCTGCTGACCGGCAAGGCACCAGGCATGAGCCCTGACGAACTCCAACGACAAACCGCACAGCTGACGACAGTGTTGAATCGAATGCTCGCTGCCGTTCCTGAGCGTCGTTATCAATCGATTATTGAGTTGCGAGCTGATCTGACGCGGCTGAAGTCGCAGTTGGACACTACCGCTTCGCCATCCCGCAGTCATTGGAAATTCCTTTGGCTGGCGCTATTTGCTGCACTGATCGGCGTCGGTTTCAGCTTCAGATCAGAGATTCTGCTCCGACTGCGGAACCAGGCAAGTCAGGATGACCTTATTCGTGATCCGGAGCAAAGCGATTTGACTGCAGGCCACCAAACCAGGAATCAAATGCGTGAACTCCCGACGCCTGTACCAGACAGCCCAATAGCAAACCGGGTGAACCTCAGACTCATTCAAGATTCGCTTGGCATGTCGCTGATTGAACTGCCAGCCGACGAATTCGTAATGGGTGGATCCCCCGATGATCCACTGGCAGGACCGGGAGAGTTTCCACAGCGTTCAGTCCCATTCATGAAGCCGTTTTATATTGGACAGTACGAAGTGACGGTCGGCCAGTTTCGGAAGTTTGTTGCGGCGACAGGTTATGCAACCGCAGCGGAATCCAATGGTGAAGGAGGCTGGCGTACGAACGGCAAGACGAGTTGGGGAGAAAAGTCTGCTGATGTTATTTGGAGCGCCCCCGGATACGCCACGAGCGACGATCATCCCGTTTCGGTCGTCACTTATGCTGATGCGGAAGCATTTTGCCAATGGCTGAGTGAAAGCGAGGGACAAAAGTATCGCCTCCCGACTGAAGCGGAGTGGGAATATGCGTGCCGAGCTGGTACGACGACGCCCCGGTCTTATCCCCCTGAATTAATGCCGGATTACTGCTGGTTTCGCTTAAACATGCCCACAGTCGAAGCCAGACCAGTGGGCAGAAGGCAGCCGAATCCATGGGGATTGTACGACATGAATGGCAACGTGCGGGAATGGTGTCTGGACTGGTATTCCACCACTGCCTATCAAGTGCCGCTCGCGTCTCAGCCTTCAGGCCCGGCTACTGGCGACAAACGGGTGATTCGAGGTGGCTGTTTTATGGATGACAAAGCGTTTCTGCGATCTTCCCACCGCGGCTTCCTTGATCCTCACGACAGCATTAACAATCAGGGCTTCCGGGTTGTACGCGAAGTGCCCTGAAAGGCTGATTTCCCGAATTCTGCGAATTGCTGTTACGCGCTGGCGATATCTATCTGTTGGCCATGCATTTAGTCCAGAGTCATGAATTCAGTCGCTGGCGCAGAATCAAATGAACAACAGCAGCGTTGGGACTCTTCACTTCACAGGATCAGGAAGAGACGCGACACAGGGATTTGCCGGAAAACGCTGTCATTTGCTATCCTTCATCGCCTTTTCCACTTTCGCAAGCAGTTGTGAAGCCGTGATTCCGAACGGCTTGCAGATGCGCAGGAGCATATCAACCGTTGGCGACTTCTTGTCGTTTTCCAGCATACTGATGTACGTACGATCCACGTCGGCCCTAAAGGCCAGTTCTTCCTGTGTCAGACCAGCCCGCATCCGAGCCTTTCGTAATTCATTCCCCAGCATGGTGGGGAGAGTATCCCCGCACAGACAGGCGTGTCTGTTGACTATAGTCTACACACCATTCAGAATGGTCCGGCATCGTTGTTTGATCGCCGCGTTCCCCAGATGAGGTTTAAATGTCCAATTCAGCTGCCTGGTTTATCAGCAATTCCCGGTGATTGGTTTAGGGTCGGTTTATTCAGCGTAGGTTAGCAGAGGTCATAATCGGGATGGGAATGAGATAGGTTTTGGCGGTGG
>JAYSPO010000845.1:0-3753 GCA_043722015.1 Candidatus Kuenenia sp.
GGGCAAATCGCAAAGTAGCCGTCACGCTCCGCCGTGACGAGCCTTGAATTGGGCCACATGGATGAAGCCCCCGCGTTGATTGTCCTTCAGTCCCATGCAACGAGGCTGATCGTGGAATTCTGTCTCGGCAGATGGATGTCGATCGACAAATGCTCATCACGGCGGAGCGTGATGGCTACTTTGGGGTGCGGGCGAAGCCCGCGTTGGGTTCATTCTTGGTTCAAGGCCCCGTTCTGTTGACGGTGCAGCGACGAGGACGTGTCGAGCGATCCTCAATGGGTTCGCGTTGGGTGATTATCGATTCCCAGGCCACGCAGATGATTTGTCGTTGAACCTCAGAATTCATCGTTTCTTAACACGTCGTCGAAATCTCGCCACCCGCCGACTGAGACTCAGATGTCGTCCCTGCGTGGAAATCGCCAGTTCAAAGCTGTTGTGAAAGCCTTCCACGGCAGAGCGTCAATATGAAGGAACGGTTAAGAAAAAACTTTGGGAAAACCGTTTCAATTCATGATCACTTCATCTTTGCTTAATGCAGCTCTGCAGAATACCTCCAGACGCGAATGAAAAGAAATGGCTGATCAGACGTGACAGCCAGACATGGTCAGAGGCCGCTGAAAAGTGTAGCTGAGCTTTCAGAGGATTCGGTTCGCGGGGGCAACAATTCTGCAACACAAAGGGAGGCATTCAGCTAAAACGGAAGCAGGTGGGTTCAAGGGAGGAAGTAAATTGAAAGGTCTGGATTCTGCAGTCAATGTTTGATTGCAGTGAAGTTACGCTAAGTTTGATGTTTGTGTTTGGTTTCGTTTGCAAAAGGAAAACACTAGTGAAGACATTGTACAAAAATTCAATCATCGTAGAGGCCCGACGTAAGGGTTTCACCCTGATCGAGCTGCTGGTCGTGATCGCAATCATCGCCATCCTGATGGCCCTGATTCTGCCAGCAATTCAGTCCGCACGTGAAGCGGCTCGCAGCACACAGTGCAAAAACAACCTGCGTCAGTTCGGGATCGCTCTGTACTCATGGAGCGACAGCGATCCAGCCAAGCGTCTGTGCTCAGGTCAGTACGACTTCGTGCGTGACGGCGACCCAACGGTTTACAGCTGGGTTGGAAACGTGATTGCTGTGAAGGGTGGTCTGCCTGGTTCAATGTTGTGCCCAAGCAACGAATTGAAAGGCTACGAGAAGCTGCAGGACGCGATTTCAAAAGCCAACGTCTCCAGCAATAACTCAAATACCCCTGCCGCTCGCGTTGGTGTTGGTCCGATGGTATCAGCGCTGAACACTGCCGGTGCTGCCAATTCCGCATTACGCGGTGAAGAATTGAAAGCGTGGGTTCGCAAAGGCGTGAATTCAAACTACGCAAGCAGCTGGTTCATGAGCCGCGGCCAGAATCTGGTATCGAAGTCAACATCGACTTCAACCGGAACTCAATCATTGCTGATGAACGGTGCCGGCTGTAAGAGTCTGATCACCGATACAACGACTCAGGCCCCACGCTGCACTGGTCCGCTGACACAGATTCAGCTGAGTAATGCAGACGTGCCGTCCAGCAACATTCCGCTGTTGGGTGACGCGGCTCCTGGCGACACCAAGGAAGCGATTCTGGATACCGGCTTGTTCACCGGCTCATTGGACGACAATGGCGTTCTGATCACCGGTGCTCGTCTGTGCGAAACAGCGAACGATGGTCCTGCTCGCGTCAACGCCACGACCAGCATCGAATTGCTGGACACGGGTGCCGCCAGCTTCAACGGTTTGGATGTAACTTTCTACAACCCAAAGCGATATCCGTTGGTGGGCGAAACTGTCACAGCATTAAACACGAGTACGTACGCGGTTGATCCATCCGGCGTGGGCCTGGTTTTCCAGGACACACGTGACTGGTATGCATCGCACAAAAATGGTGCAAACTTGTTGATGGCTGACGGCAGCGTCCGAACGCTGTTTGATACGAACGGCGACAGGTTCTTCAATCCAGGGTTTAACGCCTCAGGCATGACTTCTGCCGGTGACGGATACACCGAAGGCCCGTGCGAAATTAATTCCTTCGAAGTGTTCTGCGGAACCTGGCTGCGGGATCCATCCACGTTCGCCAAGGGTACGTTCGAACAGTAATTCCAATGTGGAATCCATTGTTGTCCGTTTAGAGTATATCTTGAGTCCGGCTGCAGAACTTTTTCTGCAGCCGGATCTCTGTGTTTATGCCGCGAACCCCGTAGCTTGACTCTCCGAGTCGAGTTCGTTTGTCTTCGTCTGAGCCAATCGGGAGACGATGAGTTGCGGCGATGCCGAGTCAGGAGAATCACCATGACAGAAACAAGTCTGACGACCAAATCGTGCATGCAATGCGGATTCCGAAATCCCGTGGTTGCGAAGTTCTGTAGTGAATGTGGTGAACGATTTGTTGTTGCCAGAGTGCCCGATGCGGCTCTGGATTCAGGCACCAATTCTTCGACACATCAAGGCGCGACAGCGCCGCAGCCTGTCGATCCGCGCGCAGCGTTTGAGCAATTCCTCTCGTCACTGGCCACCGAGGATGCGACATCCCGACTGAGGTCATCGATCGAAACAAGCCGAGCCCGACTGAAGACACTGGGTGTCCCGCTTCCGAAAGCGACGAATCCGATTCTCGTGTCGTTGATGGAAAGCCTCAAGGCTTTGCCGAGTAACGAAATCTCGGCGCGCATTGCAATTGTGACAGCCTTGGGCCGCATGGGTGATCCGGCCGTTCTGCCGCCATTGTTGCTGGTCACAGGAGCTCAGTCTAAAGACGTGCGTAAAGCCACCGCAATCGCGCTCGGCAGTATTCGGCATCCGTTGTCGGCGTATTTGTTATTGCCGATGATGCAGGACGGTTCGTCCCGCGTCAGGCAGGCTGCGTTTCAAGCACTCGTCCAACTGAATCAGCCGCACTCGATGGAGGCGATTCTTACGGCTTGTTTAGGCAGCAGATCTCCTCGCAGTCTGATTCTGGAAACGCTGCGATTGGTCACGAACAACAAGCGCAGCAGTTTCTTTCAATTGCTCGACGAATCAAATGCGGACCAACAGCCGGATTTGAAGATTGTGGCCGACTGGCTGCGCTTTGAATTCCGCAATGCCATCACTGAATCACGTTCTGCCCAAACCGCAAACACTGCGACAGTCGCGTCTCGGTCACTTGCTGAAACTCTCCCTCAAAAGGCGCGACCGCAGCAGGACAAGCTCGCACGACAACCAGTCGCTGTCGCAGGGGATTCGCAATCTTCAGAGTCCAGCACATTCGGTTGGGGAAACTCCGAAGTAGCACAGTCAACCCCGGCGAGCAGTGCGGCGTCAGCCCACCGGTACGATACACGCCCGATCGCTGCAGTCGCCAAATCGGCCCAGACGCCCGACCAATACGAAATGTCCTCCGATTTTTCTGAAGACGACGACTACGAAAGTGACATCCGACTGATTAATGACAGCAACGGCAGTACAGCTGACCTGGACTTCTTCAATTCAATCTCAGAAACCATCTCGGACACGGACTACCACAATCATGACGACAATGATCGCAGCGAACTCGAATTCGCCTCAAACGGGTCACAGACTCAGATGTCGCTGAGCGGCATGCTGAATGCTCCGAAAATCCCAGGGCAATCGAGTAGTGAAATGACTCGACCTTCGGCCCGGCATTCCAATCACGGCAATCGTCCGTCAGCAATCCCCGGCCAAACGAAACACGGTTCGCCATGGCCTGGCCAACCTTCGTTTCCTTTTTCTGC
>JAYSPO010000846.1:0-17027 GCA_043722015.1 Candidatus Kuenenia sp.
TCCGGAGGAGGTCATTCCTGGGACTATGTTAATCGCATGGCCGAGAAATCGCTGAACCATATTGCCGACAGTCTCAGAAAAGTCGAATGACTCTGCAACTTGCCCGCCAAACGCTGTTCATTGCCGACCACGAGATCATCATTGAGCTTCCGTCCAGCCAGGATCAGGTACTCGAAGACGCGATTCTGTGCGAGCGTTCAGGGTCGTCCGACTGGGATCCATACTGGGGTTCGCTCTGGGCCACCGCCCCAAGAACTGCAGCGATGATTCTGCGCCAGACATGGCCCTCGCGATTGAAGGCCATGGAGCTGGGGTGTGGTATCGGCGTCGCCGGAATCGCTGCCCTGATCGCCGGACATGATGTAACTTTTGCGGACCATGCCTCGTCAGCTGTGAGACTTGCGGTTTCCAATGCGGCGCTGAATGGCTATGCCGACGCAGTCGGCAGGGTGTTCGACTGGCAGCAGCCGACAGCGGATCAGTTTGATTTCATTCTTGCCAGCGATGTGCTTTACGATACAGCAGGTTATGAACCGTTGCTGAGTACACTGCAGGCCATGCTGAGCGATCACGGAGTCATATGGATCGGCGATCCTGGCCGAATTCATGCCCCCCGCTTTGCAGAACTTGCGGTCCAGCATGGCTGGTGCGTCGAAACACTTGATGAGTCAGCTCAGCCATACGCGACTCCGGCCCACATGCAGTTTCGACTGCTCGTGCTGCGTCGTTGCGGCTCGTAGATTCCCTACTGGCCGAATCCCAACTTGTTCAACCATCGCCGGGATTCGCTGCCGCGTACTTTCTGCTTCTGCGGATTTGAGAGTGTCCCGTCTGCCGCAACTGTCAGTCCCAGTTGCCGAGCGTTGTGTTCGATTAACTGACGCGAATGATCAAGTTGACTCACCTGTCGCGACAGACGCGCTCTCTCAAGCGACAGTTCCAGTTCGCCGATTCGTGCAAGTTCGTCAAGTTGCTGCAGGGTTTGATGCACCTTGACTGCCAGATCTTGCGGCAGATGTTCTGCCACGCACTTCAGTTGTTCGGCAGGAAGGTGTCCGTTCGACTTCTGATGCTGATGCCGCAAGCGACCAATCAGGGTTGAGATGAATGCCTCACGTTCGTAAAACACCGTTCTCAGCTCTTGTTCGTTGAGAGTCTCGACGTCAACTGCACGCGGAACTTCCAGACGGCATTCCTCTTCGGCTTTCGCCGTTTCTGCGCTCGCTGTCGCTTCCGGAGTGCGATCGACTTTCTGAGGAACCTGCACCACCGGAGCATCACCGACTCCCCCATCGACCATATACTGATCGCGGATTTCCGCCCATGAACGAGCAGGATTATTTTTCACGGGTGCCGATCCGCTCGATCCGGGATTGGTGGTTGTTGCTGACGCTTTTCTGTCACCAGCAAGTGCCAAACCACCGATCTGCTTGATGCGGCTGAGAATTCGATCTTCTGTTTCCGCTAATTTCTGTTCCAGACTGCCGCCGGAACTTTCACGCATAGCAGACGACTGAAAAATGATCTCGGTCAATGTTTTCAGTACAGCGCCATGACCTGCTGCTGCCGCCGCCTGAGCCGACTTCAGCTCATCAATCGATGCGCGAAATTCGTGACGCAGGGAATTTATCAGCGATGTGACATCCGCAGACAGTGCAATGTCGGCGGTTGCCGAATCAATTGGTTTCTGCGATGAAGGCTCGGCCTGAGCCGCCTCCGCCTCGTTTGGCTCATGCACAATTCGCTCGTGTTCGGCAGCTAACGTGCAATCTGTGTCGTGTTCATCGCCCTGATCCGAACTCTGCTTGATTTCGTCTGACGAGTCAGCATCGTCGTGTTGCCTGAGTGCTGACTGAAGCGCGCCGCAGGATGCGAGTAACGACTCGAGCGAGGGCGCTGGCGTCTGTTCCGTGACCGGGCTGACTGCCATCGTTGTTTCAGACGGGCCGCAGTTGCCACTTGAACGTGGACGGCTGGAACTTGAAGACCGACGGGACATGGACCATTCTTTCTGATGAAGCAACGCAAAAATCGATCGACTGAAAGCGGGTGCATCGCGGGTTGCGATGACCTGCCACTGTTTCCAGTGACGCCGAAGCCTAGCTCGGGATTACCCGCACCGAACCTTGTCCCGGCAGAAGCCGCTGATATTCGCTCGTCAGACTATTCCGACATTATCGATAGGAGCAGTTGTATTGACAGCCGCATGGCAGTGGCGATGAGTTATTTGGGGGTTACCGCCAATGTTTGCCGGAAATCTCTCCGGCGTGAGAAGGCAGACAGCAGGACATTTGTTGCGGCAGGAGTTAAAGTGTTCAGGATACTGATCCATGGTTGAGAGAATTCCTCAGAACCTGTGACCAGCCAATTCCGGAACGAGAACCATCATGGCTCGACTCATCCTGAAATCCGCCGTTTTTGCAGAAGGGAATATCGAACTTTCTGAATCCGATCTGCCCGTGACCCTGGGCCGCAGTCATCGAGCCGACATTACGATTAACGATCTGCTGTTAAGCCGAATTCACGCCGAAATCTGTCATGGCGAAAACGGCGGTTTTGAAATTGTGGACAATGAATCAACAAACCTGACGATTGTCAATAATCAGGACATTGAACGGACGCTTTTGAAAACAGGCGATTGTATCCTGCTGGGAGAAACCGAAATCCTCGTCGAAATTGATACCCCGGAAATCGACACTCACGAAAAAACGACACGAGAACTGCCTCTCCTGAATCCACGAATGCCAGTTGATCCACCGTATGGTGCGGATTGAATTTCTGCGGTCGGAAGGAACCCGCCCGTTAAGTCTCCCTTATCTTTTGAAGCTCCGTGATTTCTGATGATGACCGATCCCGTAGGAATCATTTCGCTGCTGGTCTGTGCCTGGCTGACGACAGAAGCGTTGATGCAGTTTTTGCCATTGATCAGAGCATTGCGTGCTGCGAACAGAGCAGCCCGTCCGGAAATTCCCGATGCGTCCCTTCCGGAAGCGAGGGTATTCCTGTGCCTGCGAGGTACCGACCCTTTTCTGGACCGCTGCCTGCACGGCCTGGCAACTCAGAATTATCCCAGATACAAAGTGATCATCATTGTCGATTCCAGCGAAGATGAAGCGTTGCCTCAGGTGATGGACCTGCAACAGAAGTATGGCCCGGATCGAATTGAAGTGATTTTTCGAAAGTATCTGTTTCCGACCTGTTCTCGTCGTGCCAGCAGTTTTGTGAGCGGCATGGAACAACTGGAAGAGACCGTTGATGCCATAGTCCTCTGCGACGGCGATACCGTTCCTCACGCGAACTGGCTGCGAGAACTGATGCGACCGCTGGTGCAGCAAGGATCAAAGGCCACAAGCGGTAATCGCTGGTATATTCCCGAGGTGCCAACGATTGGGAGCCTGGTTCGATACATCTGGAACGCAATGGCAGCGCCTTGCATGTATCAGGAAGGAATCATCTGGGCGGGCAGCATGGCGATCCATCGCGACGTGTTTCGTGATCCACAGTTTTTGAAGGCGATTCGGCTGGCGTTTAGTGAAGACACAAAGGTTGCCGGATTTCTTCGCGACCAGGGGCATCGAGCCGTTCCGCAGCCTGACATTCCTGTGATCAATTCTGAAACTGTGACGTTGACGGCGTTTTGGGGATTCCTGGTGCGGCAGATGCTCGCCGCGAAGCTCCACCATCCCAGCTGGCGACTGGTCTTTCGCACCGCCATGCTGCAGGGCTGTGAGATCTGGATTTTGCTGCCACTGTCGATCTACCGAGGTTCCTCTGCGCTGGTGCCGTGGTTGATTGGAATCCTGATTTACGGAACAATAACTCAGGTTTGCGTTGGTTGCTGCGAATGGCAAATCCGCAGGTTTGTCAAAACGACACGTCATCAGGCTGTTTCACCATACAACTGGCGTCGCATCATGATGCAGGTTCCCGCGTTCGCCATCCTGGGGCTGATTTATCCAATCGTTGTACTGACCGCTGCGTTCGCGCAGACTCATGTTTGGCGTGGGGTCACATATCGGATTCTCAGGGATCGTGTTCAGCTCATTGAACCATCACTGGAAGGCACGGATTCCAAAAATGCGCCAACGACTCCCTGAAACACTTCGAGACCAGCACAATGCAGCCAACGAAATACGACGCGAATTTTTTCCAGAACGTTGAGGACGGAGCTAAGGCTTCCGCTCAAGTTGTGCTGCCGCTCGTCCAGCAGCTTTTTCCCGTTCGAAGCATTGTGGATTTTGGTTGTGGCAACGGCGTGTGGCTGAAAGTCTGGAAGGCTCTAGGGGCCGAAAGAGTTCACGGCCTGGACGGCTCCTGGGTGGATCTTTCGGCAATGCGGATCGATGCTGCGGAATTCACGTCGGCGGATCTGAGCCAGCCCGTCGATTTGCATCAGACTTTCGATCTGGTCCAGAGTCTGGAGGTCGCCGAGCACATTCCGAGTTCCTCTGCGGAAGTTTTTGTTGACAACCTCGTCCGCCATGGTCGGCAGATTCTCTTTTCCGCCGCAGTGCCGGGACAACTGGGAGTCCAGCACGTCAATGAACGTCCATATGCGTATTGGCGCGACTTGTTTGCAAAACGAAACTATGTTCTGCTCGACGCCATTCGCCCTGCCATTCGAAATTCTCCGGCGGTTGAGTGGTGGTATCGTTACAACACATTCCTCTATATTGAACAATCGCAGTTGCCGCTGTTGGGGACAAAAACAATCGACTCCCTGATCAAGGAATCTGCTCGAATTCCGGACATCGCGCCGTGGTGGTGCCAAGCCGGCCGCTGCCTGACCAGGTTGTTGTCGGTTAAAGACAGCACTCGTGTCGCAAACTGGTTTTTGAGCCGGGAAAATCGTTAACCGAATAGAAAGCGTCAAGCATACTTTTCGCTGGAAGTGCGGCGCTGCAGCCACACGGGCAGTCTGCAGTGTCGCCGGAACGGTGCTGTTTGAATTGTTGTGATGCCCGTTCACTTGCCTGCGACACCAGAGAACTCGATAATCCCGCCGCGCTGCTGATCCCGTTCGTCGGGGGTCCACGTCCGTGTTTCTGAAGTTAAGGTGAGTCACTATGAAGCTGTCTTGTTCTGTGTTGTTTATGGGAGTCCTCCTGATGACATCGCCCGCTATTGGCGAAATTCCTGTGGCTGAACCGTTTGGAAAAACCAAAGATGGCCACGCTGTAGAACTCTACACATTGAAAAACGGCAACGGTCTGACTGCAAAAATCATGACCCGCGGCGCGACGCTCGTGCAATTGCATGTGCCCGACAGGAACGGAAAGTCGGCCGACGTGGTGCTGGGGTTTGATGACGTCACCGGTTACGAATCTGAAGACAATCAGTACTTCGGGACCACCACCGGACGTGTCTGCAATCGTATCGCGAAAGGCAAATTCTCGCTCGACGGCAAAGAATATTCGCTGGCCATCAACAATGAACCTAATCATCTTCATGGCGGCGTTGCACGGAGCCTCGACAAAGTCGTCTGGACCGCCAAACCATTTTCCAGCGAAAAGGGGCAGGGCGTTAAGTTCACATACACCAGCCCTGACGGCGAAGAAGGTTATCCTGGCGACGTGAACATCACGGTGAACTACTTTGTTCCGTCAGAAGGCAATTCGATCGCCATCTCGTACACTGCATCGACGAACAAAGCGACTCCGGTCAATCTCACCAACCACACCTATTTCAATCTTGTCGGCGAAGGCAGCCCGACTGTGCTGGACCATATGCTGCGTCTGAATGCTGACAAATACACGCCGACCGATGACACCATGATCCCGACGGGCAAGATCGAACCCGTCGAAGGCACGGACCTGGATTTCCGCAAACGCACGAAAATCGGACAACGGATTGAATCGATCGGTGCCACAGCGGCGATTGGATACGACCACAACTTTGTGCTGAACGAAAAAGACGCCGACACGAAACTCAACCTCGCTGCGGCGTTGATCGATCCGGTCTCAGGGCGAATTCTGCGTGTCTCCACGACTGAGCCGGGCATTCAGTTCTACTCAGGGAATTTCCTGAAGGGCCAGAAAGGCAAAGGCGGCAAAACCTACGCTCATCGCAGCGCGATGTGTCTTGAGACTCAGCACTATCCGGATTCAGTGAATCATTCAGACTTCCCCACGACTATCCTGAAACCGGGGGAAACGTTCGAATCCCGCACTGTGTTTTCCTTTGGCATTGATGAACCGAAGAAGGAAGGCGCGGTGAAGTAGTTTTTTTGGTATGAAACTTGGCGAGCGGCATGCGTCAGCTTGCCGGTACATCGCGATTCGTCCCGCCTGGCACCGGAATCGCAACGTACCGGTGGGCTGACGCAGCACCGCTCGCCGCATCTTCGGTGCCGTGTGCTAGTCAACCTTCCATGCTGCGTTTGGCTGCGGCATCCTTGCGTGGAGGTTTTCCTGCCACTGGCGCAATTGCTGGCGCAGATCGTCCAGTCGATTTGGTTCCTGCTCAGCGAGATTTTTTTGTTCACCGGGATCGGTCGCGAGGTTGTAGAGTTCCGCGTCGCCGAACTCATAGAATTCAATCAGCTTCCAGTCACCCACGCGAATCGCCGCGCCGGGAGTCCATTCAGAACCGTGATAATGCGGATAGTGCCAGACAAGAGGTCGCGTAGCCTGAGATTTCTGTCCCTGCAGTTCCGGCAGGATACTGTCGCCGTCCAGCGCGACGTCAGATAAACGATCGATACCTGCGAGTTCCAGCATCGTGGGAAGGAAATCGGTACTCAATACCGGTTGCCGACAGTCTTCACCGGCCTTTGTGATGCCAGGGACTCGTACGATCAGCGGGAATCCAGTCTGTGATATCGACGCACACCGGGTGCCGTCCCGTCATGATGCTGGCGCGGGTTGGCGAACAGACCGGACACGCGGCATAGGCTTGTGTAAATCTGACGCCTGATCTGGCCAGAGCATCAAGATTCGGCGTCTCATGGTACGTGCTGCCATAGCACGACAAGTCTGCCCATCCAAGATCATCAATGAGCACAAAGACGAAATTCACTTTCGGCCCGGAATCAGCTTGCAGCGGTAACACCATCATCAAGATGCCGCAAAGTGTTAACAACGTGATTCTCATAGTCAGCGGACCTTACAAGGAAAGGATTCGCGTGAGCACAACCTGTTGAATGGCAGCCGTTGCGTCCTGCCGTGAAAGTTTAGCCCATTCTGGCCAAATTCTGAGTGACTGGAAATAGAGACGGGGTAGGTTCTTGAAGCGCGGTCGCAAAGCTGCGATTCCTGCAGCTTGGACATTCATGTCCGAGAAATCGGCAAGGCACCGTGGCATTGTCGAGCGGCTGTCAAGGCACAATATCCTTCGCTTCGACAGCGTGTCATGGCCATACGACGGACATGAATGTCCATCCTACATCCGATCGTTTTCCATTGTACGACGAATCCGTCACACTATACCCCTGACAACGCGGATCGCGCGTTCACGGCAAACTCATATCACCAGGAATTGAGGTTCCCCATGGTTGGTAAACCAGTCCCACCGAAGCCAGTGCCCCCGAAAACAGCTCCTGTACCAGAATCGACACCCAGGGAGGCAGGGACATACACGATCGCTTCGCCACCCATTATTCAGGGTGCTGCGTCGGCGGCTGCCGGTGCAGCATTGCAGGCTACAGGCCAGGCCAGGTCAACTGGATCGCAGGGCACCAGCAGCCGGCGGAAGGAAAAAGTGCCCGGTCGGCTGGTATCGCTCGATGCGTTTCGTGGCTTCATTATGATGATGCTGGCTGCCACCGGCTTCGGGATCGCTCAGTTTGCGAAGATCGATGATTCGTCAGCCGTCTGGCAGATTCACAATCATGAGTATTGGAACCGTGTCGCCTGGCATTTTGACCATCCGGTATGGCGGAGTGCGTTTGACCTTTACAAAGTGTCATTCTGGGATCTGATTCAGCCTGCGTTCATGTTTATGGTCGGTGTGGCCATGCCGTTCTCGTACGCTCGGCGATCACAACAGGATCATTCGTTCCTGCGTCGAGCGCTGCATGCGCTGATGCGGTCGGTGGCACTCGTGCTGATTGGTGTGTTCCTGAAGTCGCTTGGTAAAGACCACACAACCTGGGAATTCCCGAACGTATTGTGCCAGATCGGGCTGGGTTATTTCTTTGCCTGGTGTCTGCTCAATTTCAAGCCGATTGTCCAGGGTGCCGCATTGATTTCGATTCTCGTGGGATACTGGGGACTGTTCTTTTTCAATCCGCCGCCAGCAGATTATGACTATGCAGGTGTCCTGGTGAGTGCGAAGGAAGGCGAGGTTTTCGAAGGCCGCTTTGCTGCCTGGTCGAAGAATGCCAACGCCGCCTTTTTCTTTGACCGCTGGTTGTTGCCAAAATTGCGGACACCTGCGACAGATTCGACAACCGAAATTGTACCACCGCTGCCCGCTGCTGGCCCCAGCTGGATTCGCCGCGTATTTCTCCGCAACGATGTGGAGTGGAAACCTGATAAAGGAGGTTATGCCACGTTGAGTTTTGTACCTTCCATTGGTACGACCCTGCTCGGCATGCTGTGCGGACAGTTGCTGCTGGCGGGCGGCTATTCGCACTGGAAGAAGCTGGGTATTTTGATCGTCGCTGCCGGGATTTGTCTGGGACTGGGCATCCTTGCCGACATTTCGGTGTGCCCGATCGTGAAACGCATCTGGACGCCGAGTTGGGTTCTGTTCAGTGGCGGCTACGTTATCGGAATGCTGGCACTGTTCTATCTGCTCTTTGATATCGCGCCGCTGAAATTTCCGGCCTTTCCGCTGGTTGTGGTTGGCATGAATTCCATTCTGACGTATCTGCTGGGGCAAACCCTTGGCGGCTGGACGCGAGAAAGCCTGATCAGAGTTCACTTTGCGGGACTCATCGAAGCCACCTTCGGCCCGAAGGCACTCGACCCGGACTGGTACGCTCCGATCACACTCGCCACCGGTACCTTCGTAGTGTTCTGGCTATTCCTGTACTGGCTGCATCGGCAGAAGATCTATCTGCGATTGTGAAGGAACCGATCGGCGGTCGGCGTGTATTCGATGATTTGGCGACGATGCCGGGTTACTTATTTTTCCGCCGCCGTCTGCGCCAGGTCCTCATCGCTGCCGGCGACGAGCAACGTGTCGGAATCCTTCAGCCGCACATCCGGGTTGTTGGAGGCGGCCATCTTGTCCGTCAGAATGTCGTGAATCGCCACAACCGTAATTCCGAATCGCTGCCGCAGTTCCAGTTCCCGCAGAGTCTTGCCCACCCAGGAATCGGGAACACCCATTTCCTGGATACTGAACCCTGTTCCGAGATTGACGTAATTCAACAACCCGGCGCCGGCGATGCGTTTTCCCAGGCTGAGCGCCGATTCGCGTTCCGGAAAAATTGTTTCAGTGACTTTCATGCGTTCCATCACGCGGGCATGATCGCGGGAAATGACTTTGACATACACATCGCGAATGCCCAGGTCGTGAACGGCCATCGTCGTCAGAATGCTGGCTGTGATGTCATCGCCCGTGCTGATGACCGCTGCGTCGGCTCCCTTGGCACCGATCTTTTCGAGCGTGTGCAGGTTCTTTGCATCGCCGACCGCCGCGCGCGATACGTATTGTGAGATACGATCGACCGCCTCTTCGTTGGTATCGATCGCAATCACTTCATGCCGCTGCGCAAACAGAGACTCTGCGACACTCGATCCGAAATTTCCCAGACCAACAATCAAAAATCTTCTCATAGTTTCAGCTCTTTGAAAGCGCGACTAACCAATCACAACGTCTTCGTACGCGTAGCGGAATCGCGCAGCGCGAGAACGCGGAACGGTCAGCAACGCTGCCAGCGTTAACAAGCCGACGCGTCCCAGAAACATCATCAGAATAATCACCCAGCGACCGGCGACCGAGAGTTTTGGGGTCAGCCCCATTGACAATCCCACGGTGTTGACCGCACTGCTCACTTCGAACATGTGTTCTGTCAGACTGCGAGACGTGGCGACTTCTGTTGCGGACAACAGGAATACACCTGAGATCGCAAAGCCGATAGCAATCACAAACAGACCAACGGCCCGGGAAGTCGTTTCTTCCGGTATCGATCGACCGATGCAGTTTGTTGATTCTGAACCACGCAGCCGGGACCAGGCCATCAATCCGAGAATTGCGAGCGTGGTCGTTTTGAACCCACCTGCGGTGGAACCGGGCGATCCGCCAACAGTCATCAGCATCATCGTCAGCAGATTGGCGCTGTCGGTCGCCTTACCGTAGTCGATCGCGTTGAATCCTGCGGTGCGCGGCGTGATGGTCATAAACAGTGAATTGATGACTTTGTCAAATGGCGACAGTCCGGTCAGACAGTTATTCCATTCAAACACTGCGAACAGCGGTGTCGCCGCCACCGTCAAGAGGAAAGTGACGAATATCACAAGGCGACTCTGAAGCGAAACTCGAAATGCTCGTTTTTTTTTCCATGACACCAGGGCGTACCACATTTCCGTGTGCGTCAGAAATCCAATTCCTCCAGCCAGAATCAGGCAGGCAATCACCATCAAACTGGCGGGGCTTTTTTGGAATCCCATCAGGTTATCAGTAAATGTTGAAAATCCGGCGTTGCAGAACGCACTCACCGAATGAAAAATCGCAGGCCATGCGGCATCCTTCCATCCGAGCTCGGGAACCCACAATGCATACAAGAGGATAGCCCCGATCGACTCGAACAAGAATGTAAACCGCACAATGTCGAGCGTCATGTTTCGCCCTTCCAGATGTAGTACGGACTCAGCCGCCACAATCGCGCTTGCTTCAGTTCGCAAAGAAAGACGCTTCCCCAGCGCTACAAGAATCAAACTGGCGAAGGTCAGCATGCCAAGCCCGCCAAGTTGAATCAACAGCAGCACCCAGCCCTGGCCGAACGGCGTAAAAATCTGAGCTGTATCTTTAACGGTCAATCCAGTGACACACACAGCGCTGGTAGACGTGAACAACGCATCCAGCCAGGTCATCGGTTCAGCTGTGTAAATGCCGGGCAGCAGTTGCAGGCCGGCAGTTCCACTCAGAATGAGCAGCGCGAAGGAGCCAACGAACATCTGCGGAGGTGTCACACGCTGCCAGATCGCAAACCGGTGTCCATGCGGGATATCCCAGCGATGAGCTAGTCCAAGTCTTCTAAGCTTCAACCTTCACCACCGTTTTGTCGATCAACCGACGGACAGGAATGTCCATCCTACAGGAATAACAGTCGGACAGTCCGAAGCATAACATCTGGCGTGCCGCTCGTGAACGCTACCCAACTACCGCCGCTGAAATCACCATTTCTACAAAATATCCCGGTGCCAGCTGTGCTTGCACGCAAGCTCGAATCGGCAAATGCTCCGTCGGAACCCATGCATCCCACAGCTCATTCAAAATCGACCCATCTTTCAGATCTGCCAGGAAAATCAGCACCTGAAGCAGGCCCGTGCGGCTGCTGCCAATCCGTTCCAGAGTCGCGTTGATCTGCGTCAGCACCTGTGTGATCTGACCGCGAACATCCGCCGACGCATCGTCCGCGACTTCCACCCAGCGTGCCTCGCCGCGATAGATGACGATATCCGACCAGCGGGCCGCATCTCCAATTCTCAGAATCTCAGACATGCACAGGTTCCGGATGAATCCAGGGATCACGGTACTTGCGCCGCAGCAGAGCCGTCGCTTCGGCATCGCCGATGACGGTATGCGTTGCAGGATCCCATTTCAATGTTCGACCAAGCTGCAGCGACAGGTTTGCCAGAATGCAGCTTGCCGCTGAGATGTGACCTTCTTCAATATCGGAGACAGGTTTTTCACGGGATTCAATGCAACTGAGAAAGTTCAACATGTGGCCTCGTACTGCCGACGCAACGTGACGTTCCAAATCCTTCTCCGTTTCGTCTTCAGGGAACTTGTCATATTCAAACAAGGCTGTCCCCGTCAGCTTCTCGCCACCGTTGCGTGGAGAGAATTCGTACTTGTTGACACTCAGCCTGAGCGTGCCTTTGTCGCCATAAATCGTGGCACCCCATGGATAGTCCTTGTCCGGTGCGTCGCCCCACGAACGATGCTGCCAGGTGACGGGGAAATCCGGATGCTGAAACGTGGCGATCTGCGTGTCGGGGATGTTTGCCGCCGAATTCGTCTGGACGAGAATTCCGCCGGAGGATGAGATCGTACTCGGCCAGCCCAGCTTGAGCATCCAGCGAACCATGTCGTACATATGCACGCACATGTCGCCGAGAATTCCGTTCCCGTACTCCATGAAGGCGCGCCAGCTTCGCGGATGAGTCAGCTCGGTGAATGGACGCATCGGAGCCGGCCCGGTCCACAGGTCGTAGTCAAAGCCCTCCGGGACCGCGATCTCCGGCGGATTCTTGTTCGCCCGCATGTGATAGTAGCAATAACATTCGACCATTCCGATATCGCCCAGCAACCCGGTATCGACGACACGGTTTTTCGCATCGATCAAATGCGGTGTGCTGCGGCGCTGCATTCCGACCTGCACGACGCTCTTATTCTTCCGAGCCGCTGTGAGCATTGCCTGGCCTTCGATGACATCGACACTGACCGGCTTTTGCACCCAGACATCCATGCCCTTGTTAACGCTGTCGATCATCTGCAGCGCGTGCCAGTGATCGGGCGTGTCGATGAGCATGATGTCAAACGGCTCATCCTTGAGCATCTGCCGATAGTCCTGCCATGTGCGAGGTTTCTTCTTTGAGGCCTGACGTTCCGCAACCATGTCGGCTGCCGCATCCGACATCCGGTTATCAACGTCGCATACACCCACCACTTCCACAGGAGCCACCTGCAGCAGTCGGAACAGATCGACTTTGCCGTACCAGCCCGGCCCGATAATGCCCACTCGCGGAATCTTCGTCGCCGCTGCCGCGTAGGCACCGTGACTGATCGACATCGCTGTCAACCCGGCTCCGGAAGTTCTGAGGAAAGCTCGCCGATCCATTGAGTTGATCCTTGAAGGTACGGCACGCAGTTGGCATTGGCTCGTTTAACCACTTGCCCAGCGAGCCGCGATTGTTCTAGATTTGAGATTTGAGATTTGAGATTTGAGATTTGAGATTTGAGATTTGAGATTTGAGATTTGAGATTTGAGATTTGAGATTTGAAACGCGGGGCGTTGCCCACGCGGTCAAACGAATATGCCATCCTGAACCGCGCATATGATGAATAACTATTGCGAACAGAATTGACGCAATGTACGCCTGCAAGTTGACAGCCGCAAACCAAAGCCACGAGCATTTGAACTTCGGTTGACCGGATCGAGAATCGCAATGAAGTTGCTAAATCGTAGTTCGTTCATTGTTGCCTTCGTCTCCGCGCTCTTACTGATGACTGCGGTCTACGCCTGGAATCACAACTTCCTTCGTGGTGGTGTTGTTGCAAATTCACCGAACGGTCGATACACACTCCGTGCCATGGGCCCCATGTCGCCCACACGCGGAGGAGCCTACGATATTGGGCTAATCGAGGTGAAGACCTTGGCCATGGTCAGAAGCTGTCGTATTTCAATCTCACAGTTCGAAGAGACTGTTCCGCTCCGCGGAGGTGGCAGCAAGATTACCTGGGACCCCGCAAGTGCCTGGGCTGACGTGGAAATAAAGGGAAAACGCTTTGTCCGGATTTGGGTGCCATAGCCAGCGCCTGAGCGTTTCAGATCTCTTGCCTGCGACATCGAAGTGCTCTGTCAAGGCTTGATATTGGGGTACGATGGGCATTCTTGCCTGTCTGAACGCAGTCGGACAAGAATGTCCAACCTACATTTTATCGAGACCGGCTGTTACAAACTCCGGGGGGCCGTTACTTCGCCGGCTGGACCGATTGAATTCGAAAGGAGCCGCTCGATTTTCCGCCGCCCGGTGCCATCATCTGAAAATTGATGCCCTTGAACATCTGACTCTGCGAATGCAGAAACTGAGCAACTGCGAACCGGACAAGATCCATTCCGGCACGCGCATCGACAACCAATTCGCGATCTGCCGAACGAACACGCAGTTCAAACTCGGAGCTCTCCGGATGCAGCGCTTTGGCCGCATAGCTGGTGAACTCGGCCTTATCGACTCCAACCTCAGCCGGAACAGACGATCCATTGAATGAGATCGACATCTTCGGTCGAGTTGTATTCGACAGCCATTGTTCAAACGCCAGCAGCGTCTGCTGCGGGATCTGGCTGAGCGAATCGGTGCCCTCACCGAGCCACTGATTCAGGCGAAAACGGATGAGCAGCGGCACGGCCTGACCATTTGCCGCAACATTGGTTTCGTTGTTCTGCACAAGATCTCGCAACATCTCAACGGATCGTTCGCCTCCAGCCGTAATCCACACCCATGCACCAGTCGCACAGACATTCACCTGCAACGGAATGGTCTGGCCAGCGACTGGAATCCATGCGTTGTCCACATGCAACGACATCAATTCAAAGTCACCAATCTTATCGGTCGATACGTGGACATGTTCCGACGCCTTGATGACCTGCAGGAAAGTCTGCAGGGAACTCAGGAACGACTCCGCATCCTCAAGCCGCAATCCGGCACAGGGAACAAGTCCGGACTCCACTGTGCCTCGCAGACAGAACGCCGAATCCATCCGACCGCTCGTCATCGTCGCTGTCAGCGGCTCCATCATCCCGTCGATCAGAAAGTCTGCCGATGGCAGCTCACTGGTCGCCTGTCGCAGCTTCATTCCCAGAGAATTGACAAATGCCGAACCGAACGGCTTGAGGAAATCCGGCAGCGACAGAGAACTCGCAATGACCAGAGCCGACTCTTCATCCTGCAACACTTTCAGTTGCGACGGATTCCGTCCAAGTTCTGCCAGTGTCGCGGCCAAGACGCTGTTGTCCCGCGCCCGGACATTCAGTCGTGCGATGATGGGGTCTGACGCGACTTTCGGAAGGACCAGGGAAAACCGCGCGCGATCGACATCGAACATGATCGCCCGCAGGATTTCCAGTCGTCCTTCGGACATCACTCGACGAAGCGAATAGTCGCCTTCCGCTTCGTTATCAAATCTCTGCAGGAATACGCCCGCCTGAGATTCCACCGCCGACCAGAAAACGCGTTTGAGTTCCGCCGGAACTTCCGTCAGATCAAAATCGGCATACAGATCATTCGCCGCTTCTTCGTCATTCAGTTTCAGATTCTCACGGTTTGGCAGATCAATGTGTTCCAGGATGGATGATCGACATTCAAACAGGATGCCATCCGCATAGCGATAGTATGTGGACATCGAGACCGGCATCGATGGCGGTGCAGGCGCTGCTGCGTCAGAGTTCGGGTCCGCATCGGACGTTTCGATTTTTGATGAAATCACAATCGAAAACGTTCTCATCTGTTTTGGGGCCTCTCCGTCTTCTCCTGGCGCCGACTGTGCGGTCTGTGGTTGAGCCATCAACCTCTCGAAGTTGACTTTGACTTCGTAGAAATGCCCTTCGCCGATGAGCTCTGCGGCCGCACCCATCTGATTTTTGGCTGCTGTCACCGCCCTGAGGAAGTCGTCATCCGAGCCGATGGATCTGAACGAGACGTAATTCTCCAGGTTGACGGTCGGTCGAGTCTGCAACAGAAACAGCGTGCCCTTTACGTCAACAATATCCGCAGCACCGTCGCCAATGATCTCTGGCGGAACTCGGACTGCACCCGGTCCCCGCAACGTATTCATCGCCATTCCGACGCGTCCCGGTCCGCCCATCATCATCAGAGGTGACTGCGGGATCCCCAGTTCTTCGCTGACACTTCGCATGAACTGAAATGACTGACCAAAGTCAATTCGCGTGTGCCACACCTTGCCCACAATGCGACCCTCAGGCCGGACCGCAGACTCCGCATCGCTCTCCTGAGCAAAGCAGGCAGGCATGATTCCAGCCGCGATGACTGTGCAACACAGCGCGACGCGAATCCACCTGTTGAATCTGTGCATTTTCTATAGCTCCGTCGAATGAACACATACTTTCTAAGTTGATAGTTTGCCAGGTCAGGATCGAGCAACGAGTTGCCGCAATCGTGTCAATCCCGAGGAGTTTAGCAGAATGGAATTGATATTTCCTGCAATTCTGAAGGATTCCGGAACGACGGGGACACCGGAACGACGGGGACGGAACGACTCGGTCACTGCACTTTGTTGACACGCGTAAACACGAGCCAACCGAGTCATGAACGACTTCAACTTCAGCAGCAAACAACCAGAAAACAGGGCGGCAGAGTACAAAATCAAATCGGCCTGTGAGCAAAGTGCTGTGTCCCCATGGGCTCCTGAAATTAACAGCATCGTTAACAACTAAGTGAAGCTATCGACGGTCCGCAGTCGACTGAGTGATATCTCGTGGTGGATGCGGCTAATGAGTCAGAATATTGCTCAACGGGCGAACAAGGAGGACGGCGAAGTCGGCAAGTTCTTTCAGGCTCGTTGTCGTGCCGTTCGGCTTTTGGATGAATCTGCGATTATGGCGCGTGCGGCGTATGTGGGTTTGAATCCGATTCGAGCGGCGATTGCAGAGACCGTTGAGGACAGCGACTTTACTTCGGCTCAAAAGCGTTGTTGCGATGTGCGGGTGAAGTGTTCAGTTGCCAGTGTTCAGTGTTCCGTCGATCAGGACGGCGGATCAGCACAAGAAAGTCGCGTGGTTCCGCTGGGAGACCAGTTACGACAGGAGTCCCGCGTCGGAGACACGGGCAACACTGTTGCAGCGTCAACCACAGCGAATCGATGAGCATCGCAAAAAGGGCAGTTCCCGCCGCTACCGCAGTCGCAAGGAAACCCGCGAGCCGCTCGCGATGGCATAGGTACCATGCGAGTGTCTCAGATTGCTGGATGTGCATATCAGCGGGATGTGCTGGCGGAGGGCGAGGTTCATCGGGAATCTGCCACGTCCGGATTACGCGATGAGTTGCCGCACCCTAGTTGATCCTGAGTAGTTTAGCGGAATGGAACTGATACTTCCTGCAATTCCGCAGGATCTCCACGGCTGGCCAATTTGTGAAATCATGCTTTATGTAGGGTGGGACCAGCGGAGCGCCGGC